>JAZLJF010000010.1:0-4041 GCA_045597305.1 Candidatus Nanosyncoccus sp.
TGTTGGCTATCGGTACTGGCGGCTTGTTCGGTGTTGGCATTGACAATTCCGTCCAAGCCACTGGGTATTTGCCAGAGTCTATCAATGATTCTGTCTTTGCTATTATGGGTGAAACTTTTGGTTTTGTAGGACTTGTACTTATTATTTTTGTCTTCGGTACCATTTTATTGCGAATGTTAAAAATATCTAGCCACACCGCAGACAATGAAGAAAGTCTTTTTGTGATAGGTGTTTTTGCTTGGACGCTTGCCCAAGTTGTAGTTAACATTATGGCAATGACTGGACTTGTGCCAGTTACCGGAATTACTCTACCGCTACTCTCTTATGGTGGCACCAGTATGATATTTATTGCTTGTGCTATTGGCTTTGTTTTGCAAATTTCGTGTTATACTAGTAGAGAGGTAATTAAAAAAGATGAAAATATTAGCAGTAGGGGGCGGCTCGGGGGGACATATCACTCCAGCCGTAGCAGTCGTTCGTGAAATATTAGAAAACAGACCACGCACACGGGTCGAATTTTGGACAGATCGCAAATATTACAAGATTGTTGTAAAAATTACAACAGAATTAGGTGTGAGCTGGGGTGAAGAATCAAAAGTTTCCGGCAAACGTCAATATATTCAAGTGAGAAAAGTGATGGCAGGGAAATTCCATCGTTATGCTGGCTGGAAGTTTGCTGATTATTTTGAAAATTTCGGCACGACGATGAAGGACTTAGTCTGGGGCAACATTGTTGGATTTATTGGTTTCACGGGCGGTATTATCCAGAGTTTTTTTCGTATGATTAGTAAGAAGAATCGTCCGAATGTGATATTCCTTAAAGGTGGCTTTGTAGGACTTCCGATTGGCTTGGTAGCAAGATTGCTGAAAATTCCATACGTTATCCACGAGTCTGATGCCGTGCCAGGACTTGCGAATAGACTTTTGATAAAACACGCTACGAAAGTCGCGCTTTCATCGGAGTCGTCTATGTCAGGAAATTCAGAAAAGTTCATCGTCACGGGAGTACCGGTTGCGCCGGAATTTCGCAAAGTATCCGAGGCGAAACAACGTAGCCTGAAAAAAGCATTTGGTTTTCCAGAAAACAGCCCACTCGTCGTCATGACTGGTGGTAGTCAGGGCTCTCAGCATATGAATGAAGCCATGCGTGAGATTCTTCCTGAAATGCTGAAGTTCACTAGTGTCGGTCTTGTCGCTGGACGTGAGCGTTATGAAGAAATGATTGATCTGAAAAAATATGAAGAATGGGAACAAGCGAAGCTCCAATCAAATTTCCGGATGTGGGCTTTTAATTCGACAATGAACGAATTAATGGGTGCAGCAGATGTTGTAATTTCTCGTGCTGGAGCGACTACGATTGCAGAGCTTGCGGCACTCGGCAAGGCTGTGATTTTGGTTCCATTTGAATTATTGCCAGGCGGACATCAGGCAAAAAATGCAGAGAGTCTAAAATCTCAGAATGCAGTAGAAGTAATCAGTGATGAACGCATGGTGCAACAATCAGGAATATTGTTAGAGCTCACGAAAAAACTCATTCGCAGTCCGAAATATCGTGAAGATCTCGCACAGAAATTACACGCGACATATCATCCAAACGCAGCAAGGGAACTAGCTGATATCATTCTAAATATTGGTGACGGAGAATAAAATGTCAGATATTAAAGTGGGTCGTACCATTGCGCAAAAATGGGAAAAACAGGTATCAGAATCTGAGCGTTTGAAAAATCGTAAAAAAGCAAAAAACAAAAAAATCATTCGTGTCTTATCAATCGTCGTAATCTTAATTGGAATTGGCGTGGTTATATTAATGAATATAAATAGTTTAATGGCGAATCGTAAAAAAATTGAGCAAGAGCAAAGTGCTATCGTGCCAAAAGCAATAATCATTGATGAAAGTGGTGCTGGTATGACGAAACGAATGATAGAATATGTTGGTAATATAGAATTAGACTTGGCAGAGTTGGGATTCACTATTGATCGTGCGGTATTACCAAGTGGGAAAACCCGAGAGATAGATATTTTTCTGAAGGATTATCCATACTACTTCAAAGCAAACATCGATCGTCTTGCTGCGGTGTCAGCAGAAGATATTAAACGCATGATTGATTATCTCAATGAGCATGATATTCATCCTGGATATGTGGATGTCAGGGTAAAGGGAAAAGCGTACTATAAATAATTTTCTATTGTTCTAGTAATTGGCTGGCTGGACATTCGCTAATTTTGTTCGCAACTGAACTCACGTCCGAATTTCAGTAATAAATCCAGTCGGACTGCGCCGGTATTACAGTACCGTGCTCGTCCGTGGATTTACCACCTTATTCGGGTTCGTTCACATCCGAACAAAATCACCAAATGCCCCAGCCATCCCCCACGCAAAATTAATTTTCACATTCATTGAAGTAAATAGTGTTCTATCGACGGCACCGACGCCAGTGTTTATACTACGGGTGATGACACAAAAAGCTTAGTACAGTATAAAGACTCAAATTATTCTCACGATCATACTTACTATGGTATGGGCTGCCCGAATGCTTGGGGGACTGTTGAACAAGGCGGCTCCGATGTTCCATGTGTAGATATTGGACAAATATACAAAGATGGTAATAACGAAGATCAAAAGAATGGTACCTATTACCACTTCCAAGCTGCATCAGTTGGAACTGGTAGTACTATCACTACTGACAATGCAAACGTTCCTGATACCTTCTGCCCACTCGGTTGGCAACTACCTTATGGTGGTATAGATGGGGAATATTATAGTCAATCAAAGTCTTGGAAATATTTACTTGATAGATATAATATCGTCAAAGGTGAAGTTTACTGGAATGGCCTTGCAAACTATCCGTTTTCTTATGTTGTTACTGGTCAAATACATTTTGGTTCAGGAAGGCTAAGTAACTCAAATAAAAATGCCGCCACATCTCAGCAGGGAAATATGGTTCACTGGACATCAACGGCGCATTCTACAAATAATCAATATGTCACCTATGTAACGTCAGGGACTATCCAAACCGGTCGTTCTGAAACTAAGATAAGAGGCAAACCGATTCGTTGTGTCACGGAATTAAAAAAAGTTTCGGAATCGAGCGCTCCACCCCACATATCTTATATATAAAAAATATTTTATTTTACTTTATACTTTATTTTTGTTCGCCTCTTCCGTTCCTTGGGGAATGTCGAGGCTCACTTCGTTCAGGAAAACAGGATGCTAATTCCTAGTGACGCAACGAACTGGAAAATCCCAATTTCTTCCACCGCCGTATGAAATTTCTATGTGGCTTGTGTAGTAGAAAAGTGCATATCTTTGCTGACCTTTTGAGGTTGATGTGCTATACAAACCATCCGCACCTTGCTCATAAAATAATCCAACAGAATTATTGTAGTAACCAGTCATTATAAAAGAATGAGGATAACTTCTGATCTTATCTGTCGTTTGCCGCATTTGGCTGATGTCATAGTCATAGGCTGTTACAAATAAATATTCCCAAGACTTAGGCTTATTATAATAATCCCCACCCGTGCCACCGTAAGGCAATTGCCAACCAAGAGGACAGAAAGAATCAGGAGCATCTGCATTGTCAGTTTGTATCGCTGCGCCAGTACCGTCGGTTACTGCTTGAAAATTGTAATAAGTACCGTTTTCTTGATATTCGTCATCTAATGTTTTAAGAATACGCTTGTCGCATGCTTCTTTAGCACCAGTTTGGCCAGTACCGCCATTATTGGGACATCCATTTCCGTAATAAGTGTGGTCATGAGTATAATCTGAATCTGGAAAATGTATATCTGTTCCTTCCACCGTGCCGTCGATGAAGTTGAAGGTAGGAGCCCACTTGGTCTTGCTGTTGATGTCGGTATCCCAGGAGTAGTAATAGTGACCAGTTTCCTGTGGGTGATCCAAGTTTTCTGTCATCCAACAGTTGCCATCGGCTAATTTACGAATACGATAGTAACCAGCTTGTATATAACCACCGCCGGATTGATCGCCTACATTCGTATGGAATGTATAGTCGCGCAAGTCCTTCAAGAATACTTCTG
>JAZLJF010000011.1:0-32794 GCA_045597305.1 Candidatus Nanosyncoccus sp.
TGAACGAACCCGAATAAGGTGATAAATCCACGGACGAGTACGGTACTGTAATACCGGCGCAGTCCGACTGGATTTATTACTGAAATTCGGACGTGAGTTCAGTTGCGAACAAAATTAGCGAATGTCCAGCCAGCCATTGAAACAAAAATACTGGATATCTAGCTTGCTATTGAAAAAATTATTTGGCACTTTTGACACGGTCACGTTTTGGTGGGAATGCAAGTATGGTGCCTATCATACCACCGATCAGCGCAACGATTAAGTCGTACATTGTATCTTCGATTCCAGGAGAAAGAAGCTCCTGCATATGTCCGCCAGTGATTTGATCGTAGGAGAATTCATAGCATTCCCATAGAACGGCGACTAGGGCAACAAATCCCATAGAGAATAATACTTTGAACCATATTTGATCTGGTTTTCCGGATGCTTGATCAATTATTTCACGTGCTCCGTAGGCCGTAAGTACACCAGATAACGTATGAACGATTTTGTCGTAAGGTGCAATTAGTTTATACCAGTCTAGGTCGATTCCGAGTACCATGGCTATTATTAAGAATAACAAATAAGCTATTTCGAATCTCTTTGAGACTTTTAATCCAAATAGTCTTAGTAAGTCGATGCCAAACGGTAGGGCAATAGTAGCAAGATAACTCCAGATTTTTGGAAGATTACTACCGGGAATAAAGTAGATAATTGCAAGTACGGCGCCACAAGCCATGATGCCGATCTTCAAGAATTGTATTAATCTTTTCATGAATATATGATAACATAAAGGTAAGAACTATATAAGTATATAAGGAGTTTTATTGATGGATCGTGTTTCTATGAAAGAACATGCGAAGGAGCGGATTGAGGGGAAGATTTTCATGCTTTTTGCTGTTACTATTATTGTTGCGGCTGCTTCGTCAGCGATAGGGATGATTCTTGGACCAGTTGCACCATTGATGTTGCTCGTTATTGGCGGTCCATTGACATTTGCGATGGCGTATATCTATTTAGGTGTTACATCAAAATCTCGCATGCCTTTGATAGAAGATTGTATTATTGGATTCAAAGGTGAGAATTTTACTCGGACTTTTGTTGGGTATCTTCGTTACGAAGTATTTGTATTTTTATGGACATTACTTTTGGTTGTTCCTGGAATTATCAAGGCTATCTCTTATTCTCAGATGTTCTACCTGATGGTTGATGATGAAGAATTAGACCCTGCAGATGCACAACGTCAATCAATGGCATTGATGGATGGCCACAAAGGCGAATACTTTATGATGTGGGTTTCTTTTATTCCTTGGATTTTACTTGGCTGCATTACTCTGGGAATTGCTTTTATCTGGGTCGGTCCGTATATCAGCACGACATTTGCCGAGTATCATGTTCGTTTAATGAAGAATACTGACAAGAAGAAAATTGCGAAAGAAGCTGATAGAATGGTGCAAGAAAGCAAAAAACAGTTTGCAAAAGAAAAAGAAGATCTTGATGAAGCTGTCGAAGGCATGAAAAAATCTATGGAAAAAGCCGGCGAAGTGGTGAAAAAGAAAGCTAGCTTAGTGATTGCGAATGCTGCTGATTCTGTAGAAAAAAGCGCAAAAGAGATTAAGAAAGAAGCAAAGAAATCTGCTAAGAAGTAGAAGACAGTTTGATAATCGCTAAAGTCTCTCTAACAGAAAAGGTTAGGGAGATTTTTTGTACTGCGTGAATTGCTGTTAACCACTCATCGACTGCTTTTGTCACTCCAGGGAGTTGCGCGTTATTGTAGTCATGTACTATGAGTGTTGCATGCTCGGTCAATCGAGGAAATACAATATGAAGGCTATCCTTGATAGAATCGTATAGATCGCCATCAAGAAAGGCGAACGCAATTTTTTCTGGCAAGTCATTTGACTCTGGGCCAGTATCTAATTGGTTGAAAAATGCTTTGCGAATGCGAGGAATTTTAAGACCAGCCTTTTTGAATCTATCGACTACCTCTCGTTTTGTGACGAGCAGTTCGCCAGCTTGAAATTCATCGCCAGCAGCAGAATAGTCTTCGTGGGTTTTTGGTGGTAAACCTTCGAAAGAGTCATAGATCCAGAGAAATTGTTTTGAATTAGGGTTGTTGCGATTATGTTTTTCCATTAATTTTTCTAGTAAAAGGGAAGTGTCACCACGGTAACAGCCAAATTCGCAAAAATCCCCCTCGCCAAAACATTCTTCAGCGAGGGAGACAATTATCTCTGTTTCTTTATCGGATACTTGTTGTAGATAATTATTTTTTGACATTGTTTTTTACAGAAGCATCTTCAATTTCGTCTTGGGAAATATTACCATCTTTGTTCTTGTCGAGCAAAATTCCAGCTCGTCGAATCATTTCCTCGAACTCATCCGTGCGAATAACCCAGATTGGCTTACTTCCTTCTGCAGCGATATTGGTGTGGCGTTCTGGCATGTCACCGATATTCTTCTTTTCGTCAATGGCAAAGCCTAGATAATTTAGCTTCTGTGCGACTGTACGACGGATTTCGTCACTTCTTTCGCCGATAGTAGCAGTAAATACGATTGCGTCAGCGCCACCAAGAGATGCAGCCATTTGACCGATACAACTTTGGACACGATACACAAACATTGCGTGAGCGAAGGTACCCTTTTTATCACCTTCATCACGAAGACGGATTATTTCGCGCATGTCATCGCTTTGTCCAGAAACGCCGAGCAGGCCACATTCTTTATTGAGATATTTTTCGAGTGAATCGTCAGATTCATAGCCAAGCGCACGTTTGATGGCAAGGCCAGCAGAAACATCCATGGAGCCGGCACGAGTAGCCATCATTAGACCTTCGAGAGGAGAGTATCCCATCGTTGTATCAAGGGATTTCCCTTCAAATATAGCCGTGATAGACGATCCGGAACCTAGATGACAGACGATTAGTTTTTCAGGAAGAATATCTTGAGACTTCATATAGTTCGTAATGGAGCCCATTGAAAGACCATGAAATCCGAAACGTTTAATATCATTTTTATCTGCGAGATCTGTATCGAAACCATAATATTTCATCAAATCAGGACGATCTGCATGGAAAGCAGAGTCAGAAATAGAAAGAAGAGGTGTCGTCTTGAAAGACTTGGTAAAGTGTTCAATTTCTCCTGCAACAACAGGAACATGTAATGGTGCGCGTTTGCGTGACTTCTCCAAGTTCTTTAGATATTCGTCATCGACGATACGATCCTGAGTGAAATATTCACCTGGAACAGCGCCACGAACGAGGATTGCATCAAGTGTTGTCATTCCGCCAAGGTATCCTTCCTCGGTCAAAATTCTATTAAGATTTGCAACGGTGGATGATAATTCTTTGAAATCTTGTTTTAGAATTTTCTTGCTGCCGTCAGCTTTCTTGAGTGTGCAGATAATATCTTTGCCCTCAAATTCAAAGTGTAGACTACATACTAATTCTTGACCTTTGTATAGTGCATATTTTCGGCTAGAACTTCCTGGGTTGGTGATCAGGACTAATTTATTTTCCATCAAAAACTCCTTATATTTCTTTTTTCATTATAGCATAATGTTAAGACTTTCGCTAACAGAAAACTAATTGGCACTCTTGACACTAGAGTGCCAAAAGAATATAATAGCAGACATGACAAAACGTGACTATTATGAAGTTTTGGGAGTGAGCAAAAATGCTTCTGATGACGAGATAAAGAAGGCCTACCGTAAACTTGCAGTAAAGTATCATCCAGATAAAAATCCAGGAGACAAGGAAGCGGAGGAGAAATTTAAGGAAGTATCGGAAGCTCACGAAGTTCTTTCTGATAAACAAAAACGTGCACGTTATGACCAATTTGGTCATGCAGGTGTGGGCGGTGCTGGTGGCAATGGCGGTGCTTATGGGAATCCTTTCCAAAATGCAAATTTCAATTTCAATGGCCAAGAAGGTTCATTTGGTTTTGGTGGAGGTTTAGATGATTTATTTGGATCGCTTTTTGGCTTTGGCGGAGGATTTAACCGTCGCCCAAGGAAAGGCGCTGATTATCGTACAAATATTACAGTTGATTTTAAAGAAGCAGTCTTCGGTACGACTAAAGAGATTAGTATCGAAGGAAAGACTGTCAAATTGAAAGTACCTGCCGGCATTGATGATGGCATGAGTATTCGTTTGAAAGGCCGTGGCGGACCTGCGCCTGAAGGTGTTCAAGGCGGTGAAAAAGGTGACCTGTATGTAACGGTACGTGTCAAACCGCATAAGGTTTTGACGCGAGAGGGAATATCGATTTTGTCTGAGAAGAAAATTGATATGGTAGACGCAGCGCTTGGTTGCGAGATTGAAGTTGAGACTGTTGATGGCCCTATCACAATGAAGGTGCCTGCCGGTACGCAGAGTGGCACTCCGTTCAAATTGTCGGGTCATGGCGTACCATTCCGCCAAGATGGTGACAGAGGTGCACATTATGTCACAATTATCGTCGAGACACCAAAAAATCTATCAAAGAAACAGAAAGAAATCCTCGAAGAATTCAAAAGTGCAAAGAAACGCGGACTTTTCCGATAAAATATGGTATAATATCAAACATGTCAGCAAAAGTAAAAATTGCGAAGTTGAATCGCAATAATAATCACAAGCACAGCGAAAAACGTAAACACCTTAAATAGTTTACACGGGCAAGATTGACTTGCCCCTTTCGCAAATAATTGCCCGCATAGCTCAGTGGATTAGAGCATCTGTCTTCGGAACAGAGGGTCGGGGGTTCGAATCCCTCTGCGGGTACCAAAAAAGACCCCGAAGGGTCGTTTTTTAATTTTATTCTTCTATAACGTCATTTGACGCTACTACAAGTAAATCTTCGCTAAATGGAATAGTGCTACCATCTTGTAGTATGAACATTATCTCAGCAATGCTTTCATCTCCTTTTGTTGCCAATACTTCAATGATATCTGATACTGGACTAGAAATGTTTAGCTTATTCTTGAGGGAAATATCTTTTGATTCGGAAAAGTCACCTGGCTTTAGATAATACGCCGCCCCGTCGGACATTAAGAATACTAGCGATGTATTAGATTGACTATTTGAAATAGATGCTACTTTGTATATGTCACCATCCATTCCGTCTATCGTACAATCCTCAGATTCGGAAGCGTCACCGCCGCTGATTTTTAATTGTATCTTGCATGTGGTAATTTTTCCTTCTACAACTGAGCCAGAAAGGGTGGCTGTTATACTATCGTCTATTACTTCGCTCGCATTAAACAAAATAGAATATTGAGTATCATTAGATGACTTAATAATTGGTAATGAATCGCTGGATTTCTTATTCGAATCATCTGAATTCATGCTCGAAATATTTGCAATTTGAGTCTTGAGATTTTTGATCTCACTGTCTTTTTTGTTAACGTTTGTCATTTGGAAAATGCCAAATCCAATTCCGCCGAGAGCTACCAAAGCAGCAAACACTACAGCGAAAATCATAAGTTTTGTACCAGTTTTAGAACCATTATTCATGGTGTGATTAGTTATATTTTGATTTGGCATTTGTGGCTGCGTATTTGGATTAAAAGCTGGTTCAAAAGAAGGAGGCGTGTCCGATGCAGTAGAAGTTGGCATGGAAGGTGCCCCGTCATTTACCAATGAATCCAAAGATTGGTTATTATCTAACTCCATAATCTTCCTTTATATATTAATGGTTATATTGTATCACGTTTATGCCTAGAATCGTAGTGTTATTTTCGATTACGAAGCTTTCGGAGGGTAATTGTAATGACATAAGTCAGTCCAATTAATAGGATACTCCAAACGACTGAAGAAAGAACAGGTTGTTCTTTAATCTTGAGGAATGGATAAGGGCCGCTTACAACATCAAAAATGTTTAAGATGATGAGAATTGCGCCATACAGTATGACTGTTCCCATAACGAAATAGTCGTCAGAAGGCTGTATTTTATAAGTGTATTGATATTTATCTCGAAACCTAAGTAGTTTCTTTGGCTTATTTTTGGTTTTAGAGGATTCTTCGTCTTCGTCGTATCCTTCTGGTGAAAAATTATCAAAAAACAGAAAAGTGGAAACGCAAAAAATAGGACATAATAGATGCTGATACAATAACTCATTATTGAAAAGAAGAAAACCATAGTCCCAATTATACGTTGGTGCCAGGATAAAAATTACGACTAAGAAGGTAATTGCAAGACATGCTGTAGAGACGTATTTCATTGTACGGAGCCAGAATGGTATTTCTTCATCGCGGACAGTGAAATAGATGAAAAATGCACAAGTAATTAATGTAAGTACATTACTATCGATAGTGAAATATTCTAGTGGAATTGTATGCGAGGAACGTAAAATAATGATGAAACTAAATATTTCAAGCCCAACAATCAAAACATTTAGAAAAAGAGAAGCTCGACGTCGATCTTTGTAGGATAGATTATTCATTCGATAATTCCTCTTCTAACATTTCGCGAGAAACATTAATATTCGTACCAGGCTGGATATTGCCCGACAAGACGTATTTTGCAACTAAGTTTTCGACGGATTTTTGGACAATCCTTTTCATTGGTCGAGCTCCGAGCTCTGCATTATAGCCACGTTCGACAAGGAATTGTTTCGCATCCTGATTGAGCGAAATTGAGATTTTTTGTGAAGACAAAGTTTGATTTACGCCTTTTATGATCGAATCTAGCACTTGCATACAATCGTTAGGTGAGAGTGGCTTGAATAGGCAGATTTCATCAAATCGGTTCAGGAATTCCGGTTTGAATTCGCCAGATTTCATTAGGTCATTCATGAGCTGGTCTTTGTAATTTACTAATGGATTACCATTTTTTACTTGTTCACGAATTTTTTCTGCACCAGCATTGCTTGTTGCGATAATGATCGTATCACGAAATGACACTTCGCGACCTTTAATATCCCGCAAGATTCCTTCGTCCAGCACCTGTAATAAGGTAGTAAGTACTTGTGGATGAGCTTTTTCAATCTCGTCGAGCAAGACTACGGAAAATGGCTGCTTCATGACTTGCGCTGTAAGACTCATTGAATTTTCTGCTCCATCTGCGATAAGTCGAGCAACATCATTAGGGTTTACGAATTCATTTAAGTCGAGACGAACGATATTTTTTTCACCATCAAAATATACTTCGGAAATAGCCTTTGCGAGCTCTGTTTTCCCGACACCAGTCGGGCCAAGGAATAGAAAAGTACCGATTGGGCGTTTCTCATTTCTTACTCCAGCCGCTGAACGTCGGAGTGCATTAGAGACAGTTTTGACAGCTTCATTCTGATTGACCATTCTTTGATGGATTAGTTCTTCCATATTTAACAATTGCGATCGAGATGCCTGATCATCGGCTTGGTTTACTTTGACACCTTCGGTTTTCTCAATTGCTTGCTTAACACTTTCCTCTGTTACGAGACGATTTGGTAGAGGATATTTTCCGGCTGCATCAAGAAGACTTACGGCACGACCAGGCATTTCTAAATCGTGAACATAACGTTCGCTATATTGGTAGGCAGCCTTTAATGCCCAAATTGAATATGTCACTTTATGTTGATACTCGAGGTTTGGCACCTGATCTTGCATTACTTTAATTGTTTCTTTTTCGTTTGCTGGATTAACCATGATTTTATTAAGTGAATTAGTTAAAATACTATTCCTAGCAGAAATTTGTAAGAATTTTTGCTTATTCATTGATAAAATTAGACGTAATTTTCCAGCTTTTAGTACTGGCATAATTATGTTCGAAATATCAATACTGCCGGTGCCATTTTCGAAGAATAGTTGAGCATTTTCGAGCCAAATAATAATATTTTTTGCATTGTAAGCCTCGTCAAAAATACGCATGATGAGGTTTTCTATTTGGCCTGGTTCAGGTGCGGCACTGATTAATGCGGTTGCATCAAGTTTGAATATTTGTCTATATTTTAGATTGTTTGAGGTTTTTGCATCCGCATCCATGATCTGGTCTGCAAAGGCATGAATAATAGTCGAGCGGCCACTACCTTCTGGACCAACTAGAGCAATATTTTGTCTACTGTCGCTCGAAAAGATTTGTATCATTTGCGATACGATCTCGCGATGTCCGGCGAGGTGTAGCTGTGTTTTCATGTGGCCTTTTCCAAAGACGGAAATGTTCTGACCAAATTTTTGCAGCGTCGGAATATAGCCAAAATTTAGATCTCTTGCAATTCCACCGCTATGTGGACGACGTGACATTCCTTTAACGAGGCCATGCAAATAATTGAACCATATTATTCCATCAAGCAGATCTGATAGCTCGAGTTTCATACGACTTAGGATGGAGCTGCCGTCAGGATGGCAGGTGATAATAGCTACCGCGAGTATTGCTCCGTGAATTTCTTCAGATTGAGTGCCTTGATAAATCTTAAATGCGTTTTGGAGGATAGATTGAGGATCTTCTGACAGCTGGGCGGCAATAGCTGTAAGCATTGAAGGCGTGATGCCGTAGCGAATTGCAAGGAATTGACCACTGTGAGTGCGTTCAATACTTTTTGCTATGTCAGTAGAACTCGGGTTTTTAGGAAGATATGCAAGAACATCATTCGACAGTAAGGAGTTTATATCGTTATTGTCTTGGGTCGGAACAGGGATAAGCTCTTGCTTTGTCCAGAAAAGGATCATAGATAGCAAAATTGCACTAGAAAAGCATAACCAGCAAAGGGGAGATTTTATAATAATGAAAATAACTCCACAAGTATATCCAGCTAATGCTAATAGCAGGCATAAAAGAAAAACGGATTTCTTGCCAATAATCTTTCCAAGACGGGCTTCTCGGGCGCGAATAGAATTATGATGTATCACTAGATTCATAAAAGTGTCACCCCCATTATAGTTAATATGATACCGATTACAATCAGGAAAGGCAAGAAAGGCCACAAGATGATAAGAAGTAAGCCGATGGCGGATTCAATTATAATACTGATAATACCAAAAATGATAACAAAAAGTCGAGTAAAAAATCCTACAATCCTAGAAACTAGACGATCAACAAAACCAGCGCTATTTGCAGATATTTGACGGTATGGTTTGAATAGTGTTCTCAAAAGCTGACCGATCGAGAAAAAATCTAATGAGTCGCGTAGACGATTTTTTAAGTTTCCAACAAAAACGTTCCAACCTTTAAAATACCACCACTGGAGTAAATCGACCATAAACATAATATTATTATAGCATAAGTGATATAATATATCTTAATGAAATCTCGAGTAAAAAACAGGGCGGACCCGAGATATAAAAATATACAGAGTCGTCTAAACAACGTCATAGAAGATTTTGTTCGGTGCGGAAAAATGATGAAACTTCAGGTTCGTACTGTTAGCTTCCGTGCAAAGATTAATCCATCAACTTTTTACAATCACTACACCGATATGGACGAGGCAGTGAATTACATGAACACTCGAATGGGAAAAGAATTGCATAAACTAAAAAATGAAATTGAATATGAGTCGACTCTGGAAATAGTCTTTCTCAAAATTTTGTTTTTTATTTACAAAAACAGTAATTACTATAGGATTGTTATCGTCAGCAAAAATATCTCATCACTTAATCAAATAACCGTGATATTCAGATCGAAAATCTGTAGCGGATGGAATCATTATAAGGAGGAAGATATCAAAAGAATTTTTCGATTATTTCAAGGAGAGTTTGTAGGGCTAATTATTTTTTGGGGACAATCGGAGAATTTCAAAAAGAGTAGAATTCCTTCCTATGCTAAAAAAATGGCAAAGCTCTGTGAAACAGCATGCGAAAGGCTTCGTTAAATCTTTTTTGTGTAAAAAGTTTATGTTATAATATAATGCGATGGATGAGCAGGAAATTCAATTAAAAAGACGCGCAAATGAAGAAAATGCAACCGCAGGTAGAGCAAGACTACTCGGATTACCATATCTTGATACACGAAATTTTGAAAATCATATTCCTCTTGTTCTTGGTCTTCTGTCAAAAGAAGAGATGCGTAAGAACTACATACTTCCGTTGCAGAAAGGTGGCGATGGCGAGCGTTTTCAATTCATGGTGACGAGTCAGACTCCACGTAGCATTATCGAGAAAAAGAACAAGGAATACTTAGACCGTGGCGAAAGAGCGAACTTCTTTTTGATTTCCGATTCTGCTTATAAGGTATTCATTCTTCGTTATGATCCGCCACAAGAAGTTCAATATGATGATATTTCAATTGCTGGTGAAGGTGATTCCGAAACACTCGTCAGTGTGAGCAAGGTCTTGAATGAGGTATCGACCGACAAGGTGTTTGACTATTTGCTTGAGCAAGCGGATAAGCTGGGCGCCTCGGATATTCACATTGAAAATATGAGAGATTCCATTCGCCTGCGTATGCGCGTGGATGGACTACTTCATCCAGTAGCTACGATTAATAAGGATCGATACCGTGTTTTTATGGGCGAGCTAAGCTCACGTGCGAATATTTCTACTGCCGCGAAAACCCCTCAATCAGGCCACATGCAGATGGATATCTATCGAGATGGAAGCACGCATCTTCTTAATATCCGTGTCGAGATGATTCCGACAATGTATGGACAAGATGCGGTATTACGGCTATTTAATTTTGATGAAACCTTGCTTAATTTGGACCTACTTGGCCTCGGTGAAAATGAAAGAGCAGAGGTAGATGAAGTGATTTCACATCCGCGTGGGTTAGTCCTTATGGTTGGCCCTACAGGTTCTGGTAAATCTACGACATTGTACTCGATTTTGAATGCTCTTAATACGACAGATCGAAAGATTATAACGCTTGAGGACCCGATTGAGTATGGTATTACTGGCATCTCGCAAATTCCAATTAATACAACAGAGGGAGGATCGTTTGCAGATGGCCTTCGAAGTGTTCTTCGTCTTGACCCTGATGTCGTGATGGTAGGTGAGATTCGTGATGCTGATACAGCAAGGACTGCAATTCAGGCTTCAATCACTGGGCATTTAGTACTCAGCTCTTTTCATGCGAACTCTACGTCTGCAGCATTTTCGCGCATGATTGATATGATTGGCACGAATCCAATTTTCTCATCTTCGGTCCGTCTTATTATTGCGCAACGTCTCGTGCGAAAGCTTGCTGATACGAAGCAACCATATCGACCAGATGAGGCGACTATTAAATACATTCGAAAAGCATTTGAAAATGTTTCGCCAGAGGTGCTTGCAAAGTATGATATCAATCTTGATGACATTACGCTTTATCATCCGGTTGCGACAGAAGATATACCTTTTGGGTATAAGGGCCGCACAGTAATAATGGAACAATTAGTGGTATCTGAAAAAATTCAAGAATTCATTCGCGGGGATGTTTCCGATGTGAACACGTCTGCCATTGAAAAGGCTGCCAAGGAAGAGGGAATGCTTACGCTTGAGCAGAAAGGCTTAATTGTCGCGCTAAAAGGTGACACTACAATAGAAGAAATATCTCGTGTTATTTAGCGAGTAACTATTTTCGGGGTTTAGAAATGTTTGCTGGCCTTCCGTATTCGGGGATGATAATTGAATGTTTTTTGCCGTGGTGGTCGTAGAGCGGAACATTTAGCTGGTCAGCAAGAGTGTTGACGATGCTTGCGCCGATTCTAAGTCCAGTAAAACTTCCTGGGCCAGACATGAATGTAATTTCACTAATATCTTGCCAAGTGCTATTATTTTCTTGAAGTTTTTCGGCAATGAAACTATGTACTTTTTCAGCCATATCATATCCGAGTTCTGCTTGATATTTGTTATTATTTAGGCGTAGAATACAGACAGGCGTAGAAGTATCGAGGTACAGTTTCATTATTTCTCCTCTCTTGATTTTTGTTCAATGATCGTGCGAGATTCATCATCGTTTAATTTGATATGAAAAACGAAATGCTCATCAGGCAAGAGCGTGGACACTGAGTTCCCCCATTCAATAATAGTGACGTTGTTCTTTTGATCAATTGTTTCGGATAAATCTTCAGACATTAGACCAGGGTCATCCAGACGATAAAAATCATAGTGATTCAATACGCCAGTACTATCACCTACGGAAAATCCATAACGCTTGCATATTGTAAAACTTGGAGAAGAAATTTTTTCTTTGACACCGAGTCCTTTTGCTATTCCTCTGGTAAATGTGGTTTTTCCGGCGCCGACATCTCCAACTAGTTCAACAACGATCGGTCGATGAGATTCTGCTAGTTGGGCTGCAAACTTCCGACCGATTTTTATTCCAAAAGAAATCAAATCCGCTTCCGTGAAGAGGTTCATAAAAAGAGTGTATCATAAAATTTACTAATTGTCAAGCAAAGGGGGATTGTGTGGTAATAATGGTTATGGTTTGAGCTTGCCAAAAGTGAGGATGATAATATATAATAACATACATAAACATGGAGATTTTTTAATGGATAATAATATGCAACCATTTGCACCGCAACCTTCGGCGCGTCCTCAGAATGCTGCGCCGGATCAGCTCGTTTCTGGACAACAAAATCCTGCCGTATCTGCATCTCCACAGCTTGATCCGCAAATTCCTCCTGCTGTTGAGACAGCAAGCTATCAGCCAGCGCAGACCGCTTCGTTAAACGATTCTGGTCAGGATCGTCCAATACTCAATAACACTGGCGTGAGTTTAGAGTCACCTATTTTGGCTCCGACTCATTTTGATGGAATGAAGGCCCCAGATATTCCAGTCGGCCAAGCTGCTCAGCAGCCTCAGTCGTTTAGTTCTAATACTACGTCGCAGCAGTTGACTCCGGAGCAGCAAAAAACGAAGTTGCTCATTATTCTTTCTGTTGTATTTGGTGTGCTAGCTTTCTTTGGAATCGTACTCGGTATTTGGAGCCTAATTTCCAATATTGACATATCGAATAAATTAAAGAATGCACAGGGTCAGCTCCAAGTCGCGGATAGCATTATCAAGAAAGTCGAGCAAGATACCGGCGTTACTATTACTTCCGTTGATTCTGTCCCTGATTACAATTCTGTAGCAGGCACTATCTATATTCCGGAATGGGGAATAAAATTCAAAATTCCAGAAGATTTAGAAAATGTATCATACACTGTCGATCAAAAGTACCGTCCACAAATTTGTTTTACGGGTCATAAGTCTGGGCTCAAAATTCTACCAGGATTTGCAGATATTGACCAAAACCAAAATGGTCTTGGCTGTGTGACGAGAGTAGCATCGGCTGAAGGTGATGTGGACAAAGACACTAATAAAAACTTCGGACAAAAGATATTCACTTACGATGATTATAATTATTTCTACGTTGCACCAGAAGGGCATTTCTCACAGGATGCAGCTGAGCAGGGCTTAGAAGAAACTGCTGTCCAGATCATCAAAAATATGATTGCAAACAATATAGCGCACTATCAGTAGTATCATCCTCGATTATTTGCAAAATATGATATAATATAAGTGGAAATTTATTATTTTATATTATTTGTTAACTCGCTAATATCAGGAAAATATTAGCACAATAGAAAGGTATATTATGGATATAGCCATAATCATTATTGCTTCAATCGCGGGTCTTGGGGTTGGAGCTGGTGCTGTTGCTGCATATAACAAAAAGAATGAGAACGGAGGCAAGAATAAGGCTGAAGACCTCGTTCGAAAAGCAAAAAACGAAGCTTCCGACATTGTGTCTGGAGCACGAAAAGAAGCAGCTGATATTGCGGCGAAATCTCAGAATGAAGAAAATGAGCGTCGCAAAGAATGGAAGAAGACAGAGAATCGTCTGAGCGAACGTGAAACTTTGCTAGATGATAAGTTTAATCAGATTGAAAAGAAGACTGAAAGACTAGCAAAACAAGAAAAAGAGATTGAAAGTCTCAAGGGTGAAATCAAAGAAATTCGCGAAAAGCAGCATGAAAAACTTGAGAAAATCGCTGGCCTATCAAAGGCGGATGCGCGCGATAAATTGATGAAAATGACAGAGAACGACATCAAGAATGATTTGGTAAATCTTGTCGCGAAGGAGCAAAAAGAAATCAAAAATGACGTCGACGAAACAGCGCAGGCTATTTTGCTCACAGCGATGGAGCGTATGAGCTCTGAAGTGACAGCAGATAGAACCATTACAGCTTTGAAATTACCTGATGATGAAATGAAAGGCCGAATAATCGGTAAAGAAGGTCGCAATATCCAGGCTCTTCAACGCGCTACAGGTGTCGACATTATGGTTGATGATACACCGGGAATGGTTGTGTTGTCGAGTTTTGATCCGATTCGCCGTCAGGTTGCACGGTATGCACTTGAGCGTCTAATGAAGGATGGTCGTATTAATCCTTCTTCGATTGAAGAAGCTGTTGCGAAGGGTGAGAAAGAAATTGAAAAAGAAGTAGTACGCGCAGGTGAGGATGCTGTGCGTGAGGTCGGTCTTGTTGGTATTCCACGTGAGATGATTCACTTGTTGGGTGAGTTGAAATTCCGTACTTCCTATGGACAGAACGTATTACTTCACTCTGTAGAAATGGCACACATGGCTGGAGTGATTGCTGAGGAGATTGGCGCAGATAAAAGAATTGCAAAGACAGCGACGTTATTCCATGATATGGGGAAAGCCGTTACTCACAAAATCGAAGGAAAGCACGCAGACATTGGTGCAGAGCTTGCAAAGAAATACGGGATGAGTGACGAAATTGTACACGCTATTGCTGCTCATCATGACGACATTGAACCTACTACTCCAGAAGCAGTAATAGTAAAAATCTGCGATGCGATATCTGCTGCTCGTCCTGGTGCACGCAATATCTCTGCAGAAAATTTTGCAGAACGCATGCGTGATCTAGAAAATATTGCAACAAGCTTTCCTGGTATTGACAAGGCTTATGCGATCTCTGCTGGACGTGAGATACGCGTTGTTGTCGAGCCGAAGCAAATTGATGATTTGACTGCTTTGAAACTTGCACGAGATATCGCAGATAAGATTGAGGCTACTATGTCATACCCTGGCGTAATTAAAGTGAATGTCATAAGGGAAACAAGAGCAATAGAATATGCTAAATAATCCCATCAAGAAGCTATCGCGCAAGCAGAAAGTAAGATATTCTGTTATCGGTGGTATTATTCTTGCTTTTTTGGCTTACTTAATTTGGGATATTGTGGCAAAGGGCCCGATCACGCAATTTTTTTCGAATCGAGATGAAATAATTAAACTCATGAATAACCTTGGGCCATTAGCTCCAGTTGCATATATTGTATTGCAAATTGCGCAAACTGTAATTGCGCCAATTCCAGGCAATTTGGTCGGTGGCATTGGCGGATTCTTATTTGGTTGGTGGGGAGTGTTATGGACGACAATCGGTGCGACAATCGGTGCTTTTATAGTTTTT
The DNA here is from genome assembly GCA_045597305.1 of Candidatus Nanosyncoccus sp. GTDB lineage: Bacteria > Patescibacteriota > Saccharimonadia > Saccharimonadales > Saccharimonadaceae > Nanosyncoccus. The sequence continues at coordinate 15,279 of JAZLJF010000011.1, forward strand.
TGGATTTCTCGGAGGTTTGGGCGTGGATTCGTGGAAAAACATGTTAAGAAAGAATCTCTGGAAAAATTCGATTTTATTTTAAATAGTAATAGAGTATCATTAATATTATTTATTATCTTCTTGATACCTGGATTACCAGACGATATCGTATGCTATCTGGCTGGACTTACGAAAGTTCCTTTGAAGCGTCTTTTAGTCATTTTTGTGGCTGGTCGACTTCCTGCAGTGATTGGCAATAATTATATTGGAATGGGTCTTGGGAATGGAGACTATGCCTTAGTAGCGGTATTTTCGGTCGTAGTCATTTTGCTTCTGGGTGTAATCTATTGGCAACAGGATGCGATTATGGGAATGCTTGGACGGCAATACAAGACAAAAGACAAAAAGAAAATTATTCGCAAAGCAGTACAGGATTTTGCAGATGATAATAAATTAAATAATTCGCTTGATAAAAATAATAAAAAGTCATAGAATATAAGCATGAGCAATCCTGATTTGCAGTCAAAACAAAGTAGAAAAAAACAAAACTCATCTAGGACGACTCGTATCGCTATGTCTGCCGTTTTGGTGGCTTTTGTGGCTTTTGTAGGATTTGCAACATTTTCTATCTGTAATATTACTTCTACAGTCGAGGACAACATAATATCAGATTACAATGGTGTGCCAGAACAATGGTCATCAATTTCCGAAGTTGAGAAGGTTAATGTCGATGTTGTTTCAAAAATAATAAACAATAATTACATTGAATATATCGTAAAACTGAAGAATATGGATAGCGATCATTCCGTGAACTTCACCAACGTTGCCTCATTTCTTAGCAAGAATGAAAAAAATGGATTTATATCTTTAGCGAATGGATCTTTTGAATATAGCTATTCGGATGGTGACGCAAAGTCATGGAATAGTATGGCAATTTCTGATCCGGGGAACAGCTTTGATGCGTCAAAGCTAGCAAGTGACATTTATATTGGTAAAGCTGGGACGGCAACAGATACGGTTTTCTTCCGTTTTGTAGTGTCACCATCTGATGACGGAACGGTAAATAATAAAATCTCAGTTCTCATCTCTTCTGATACGGGAAAGCAAGAGATGATATCTGCTTCAAACACCATCGATTTTTACAAGCCAGATGCAACACGTCTTGCGGCTGAGCAAAAAGTGCGTGAAAACCCTACAATAGCTAAGGCGGATCCGAATGATGAGTCGGGTCAATATACGAAGCCTTTAGGCGTTGAGTCTGACCCTAGCTCAAATATTATTTCGACGTCATCACTTGGGTCGATTATTCTGCCGATAGAGATGTTTACAAATAATACGATTATTATTTCAGTGGCAATCGGCGCATTTGCTATTAGCTTAGTTGTATATTTATTTGTGAGAAATTCTCGCAAGAAGCCATCAAAGAAATAATTAAAATTTAAATATGAAAAAACTATCTAAACAATTAGATAGTTTTTTGTTAAATTCTTTAGCCGAGATTCGTATGGACTGCGGTGACGTCATCCAAGTCGTCAATTGCGTCGAGTAGTTTTTCTGCTTTTTCTAAATCTTCGCCATCGAGCTCGATCGTGGAAGAAGGCACATATTTTAGTTCAGCGCTAGTGACATTCATTCCAGCATCGACAAGGACTTGGCGGATTTTCATTAAATCACTGGATGAGGTTGTGATTTCGGTCCCATCATCTTCGTCTACAACATCTTCTGCACCGGCATCGAGAGCGATCATCATTGGATCATCGCCCTTGTCAGTGATGAAGATTACACCTTTTCTTTCAAATTGGAACATAACGGAGCCTGGATCGGCCATGCGGCCACCATTTTTTTGGAGAGCATTTCTGACGTCTGGCATTGTGCGATTTTTATTATCGGTAGCGACTTCGATAATAATGCCAATTCCGCCAGGGCCGTATGCTTCGTAGGTCTCCTCGACAAGTGCAGCGGAAGATTTATCGGCAACGCGGGCGATTGCACGCTCAATGTTTGCTTTTGGCATATTCGCAAGACGTGCTTTTTCTAGTACCATAGCGAGAGATGGATTCATAGCAGGATCAGTGCCACTACGTGCAGCAATTGCGATTTGATTTCCAATTTTCGTAAACAAGGCACCACGCTTTGCATCGACGACTGCCTTCTGACGTTTCGTAGTTGCCCATTTGCTATGTCCTGACATGTTTTCTCTCCTTCGGCTATTGCCATCAAAATAATATGAAAAACTTATATATATTATACCATAATTCCTGGGGTTTTGTGTTATAATAACAAGCATGACGATTTTAACCGCGATTATTTTAGGAATTGTACAAGGTCTAACGGAATTTATTCCGGTGTCGTCTTCAGGACATTTAGAAATTGTCCAGCAAATAATTGGTGGAAGGCCAGAGGATTTTCATTTCTTTCTCGAACTGATTAATTTTGGCACATTAATTGCACTGATCGTTTTTTATCGAAAGCGCATTATAGAAATATTAGTAAATATCTTCAAAAATAGAGATTTCAAATTGGCAACGAATGTGATTTTGACTTGTATTCCAGCAGGTCTTGCAGGATTGCTGTTGTCGAATATTATTGAGAAAAGCGCGTTCTTTTCCTCACTTTATACTATTGGAATTGCAATGGGAGTAGTAGGAATTTTGATGATCTTTATTGATAAACTACCGAAGAAGTCTGCACTCAAAGACGAGACGAAATTATCTCCGACTCGCGCATTTGCGATTGGTGTTGCACAGGTATTTGCGTTAATACCCGGTGTTTCGCGTTCTGGTTCGACAATTGTGGCTGGACGAATGATGGGATTGAATAGTAAGTCTGCTGCCGACTATTCTTTTTTGGTTTCTATCCCATTAACGGCTGCTGTATGCGCGAAGACACTATTATCTTCTAGTGCTAGGGAATTTCTTTTTGCGAACTTAGGGCTTGTTTGTTTGTCGAATATAATTGCTTTGATTTTTGGACTTCTCGCGATAAACTTTGTCATAAAATATCTCAAGAAATCGAATTCACTTCAGGCTTTTGGCTATTATCGTGTAATTCTTGCAATAATAATTCTTGTCGTATTGTTGATCCAATAAGTTTACAGGTTTTTAAAATACAGCATTTAGAAGTATAATTTTCAGATTATATTTGATGATACTATTCTTCTTCCTCGTCGATGACAACGGCAATGGAAGTTTCTTCGAGTTGGCTCTCGTCCACGATTGACGGAGAGTTCATCATTAAGTCGACACCAGAGCCATTCTTTGGAAATGCGACGACATCGCGAATATTTTCCGTATCAGATAGAATCATGAAAATTCGATCAAGTCCAGGTGCGCAGCCAGCGTGAGGAGGTGCGCCATATTTGAAAGCATTTAATAGTCCGCCGAAGCGTTTTTCGACATAAGCTTGATTATAGCCTAGCAATGAGAAAACTTTGTACATGATCTCTGGGCTATGGTTGCGCACTGCGCCAGAACATACTTCATATCCGTTCATGACCATGTCATATTGGTCTGCTACGATGGCGAGCTTTTCTTCGTTTGTCTTTGCATTTTCTAGAGTCTCTAGACCACCTTTTGGCATAGAAAATGGGTTGTGGCCGAAATCAATTTTCTTATTTTTGTCATCCCATTCATAGAATGGAAAATCGGTAATCCAACAGAGTGCAACTTCATCCTTATCTTTTAGATCGAAGTGATCAGCAAAAGATATGCGAAGCTGACCGAGGACTTTGTTTACTTTTTCTCGCGTGTCAGCGCCAAAAAAGACAGCATCACCATCTTGTGCATTGGTCAGTTCTTTAATCTTTTGTAATTCGGCTGGTTTTAAGAATTTTGCAATAGGGGATTTTTCTTCACCGTTTTCATAGAAAATATATGCAAGACCGCCAGCCCCAAGCTTGCGAGCCTGGTCGGTGAAATTGTCAATTTGTGAACGAGTGAGGGAAGCGCCATTTTTTACGCAGATTGCTTTTACGCATGGACTTTGGAATACTTTGAAATCTGTGCCACTTAGAGCATCAGTGAGATCAATCATCTCCATTCCATAGCGCAAGTCGGGCTTATCGACACCATACAAATCCATAGCATTCTGATATGGGATGCGTGGAACTTTGCCACCTTTTGGAATGAATGCTTTTGCTGGTTCTGACTTCTGGACAAGTTTTTTGCCGGCAAAATCAGTCACGAGGTTCAGATATAAAGGCTCAATTTCTTCGCGAATAGTTTCACCATTATCGACAAATGCCATTTCCATATCGAGCTGATAAAAATCACCATAAAGACGATCGGCACGAGGGTCTTCATCACGAAAACATGGGGCGATTTGATAATACTTCGGAACACCACCGACCATGAGAAGCTGCTTGAATTGCTGTGGTGCCTGAGGTAAAGCGTAGAATTTGCCTGGATGAAGGCGTGATGGTACCAAGAAATCACGTGCGCCTTCTGGAGATGAATTTGCAAGGATAGGAGTGGCAATTTCGGTAAAATCATGTTCGTCCATGTAGTTTCGAATAAACTTGTAGAATTCAGAACGGCGTTTTAGGGTCGCTTGCATCGATGGGCGGCGCAAATCTAGATAGCGGTATTTCAGACGTAGGTCTTCGGATGATTCGTCGCCATCGTCATGAGTATTGACTGGTAAAGGTTCGGCGCGGTTAAGAAGTGTAAGGGAATCAACGATGAGCTCGATGTCACCAGTGGCAATATTAGGATTTTTTAATTCTGGATCGCGTTCACGCATTTTGCCAGTAGCTGCAATAACGAATTCGTCGCGCAGGGTTTCTGCGAGTGAGAAAGCATCTTTTGTGTCAGGCGTAATTACAAGCTGGATGATACCAGTATGGTCTCTAAGATCAATAAAAATTAGTCCACCATGATCACGACGGGAATTAACCCAGCCGGATACTGTGACATCTTTGCCCAAAAAATTTCTTAACTCGTTCGATAGCTTTCTCATAACCTTATAATTATACCATATTTCTCTTAAGAACGGCAGAAATAGTGTTGTCGTCATGGAAATCGTCGTGTGGGATATAACCAATCATGCAGGCTACTAAAATATCGTATGTTAATTCACCTACTACGAGGCCAGATTTATCAACAACAACGAAAAAGAAACAATTTGTTCGAAGAAAAGCGGAAAGAGCTTGTTCGAGAGTGTAATCTTCACGCAAGAAATAAACACGGTGAGAAAGATATTTTGTTGCACGATCAGTCTTTTTTATTTCCAGGCTGTTTAGCTGTTCTGTAGAAATTACGCCAATAACACGACGTCCATCAGAAGAAAGAACGGGAAAATGTGCAGCGCCAGATTTGTAGAGTTTGTCCAGCATTAGTGGGCCAAGAAAGTCATGTTCATATACAAAAATGACTTCATCTTTTGGAATCATGACGTCTGATACTTTTCGATCTGCAAAACTCATACAAGCGGAAATTCTCGCACGATCTTTCGCCGACAAAATAGTTTCAGGAGTACGCTGCAAAACGCCAACAAAGTCCTCTAGCGATTCAGGAACGTATGGAGGAGGTGTTTCCGGCTCTTTTGGTTCGCGGTATTTCTCTAGTTTTGGATCCACCCACTGTGTAAATTTTTTCCCTAAATTACTCATATGGTCTTTATCCAAATTTTATGCTAATATTATATCATATATTTTGTTTCTGTAGGATCAAGGAGGATTTTGTGAAAAATAAAGAATCTAATATTGGTATTATTATTGCTATTGCCATCGCAGCGATAGTGGTGGGTCTTTTTACGATTAAGATTTTTACATCGGAAATAGTCGAGGTCGGAAAATATGATGTGAACACAGTGATCGGCCCAAACGACGATAATGGAAATATTGGAGACAATATTGAAGGCAATCCTGATGCACCAATAAAAATTTTTGAATATGCCGATTATCAATGTTCTGGCTGTGCGACTGCCTTTCCACGTATGAAAAAATTAGTCGAAGAATATGACGGAAAATTAGCAATCGTCTATCGAAACTTCCTATTGAGCTATCATCAGAATGGCACTGCAGCAGCAAGTGCGGCCCAAGCAGCAGGTATCCAGGGGTATTGGTCCGAGTATGCAACAAAATTATTCGAGGAACAAGCTACATGGGCGAGCGCTACTGGTAGTGAACGTACGGACTTATTTAAGGGAATATTCCGCTCCGTTTCTAATGGAAAAGGTGATGAAGAAAAATTTGTCGAAGATATGAGTAGCTCGCGAGTAAAGGCGAAAATAAAATTTGATGAGAGCCTATCAAAAAATATTGATATTACAGGTACACCGACATTTTATCTCGACGGAGAAAAGTTGGATTTTGACGGTGCTGGGGCAAGAACAGAAGAAGATTTCTTAAATTTCATGAGAGTGATGATTAATGCGAAACTAGAGAGTTTAGAGAAATAATATTTGTCGAGAATTAAAAAACCTCCACAAGGTGGAGGTTTTTTGCGCATTTTACCTTTGAAACTTATTATTCTGATATTTAGAAAGAAATTTTCGTTTCAATGAACTCTTGCCAAGGGGCGGGAGATTGTTGCGGCTTCCTGCGAGCGATTTGACGTGCTCGCTTGACTCCGATACGCATATTTTAGTATTCGTACTCCTATTTACTTTTGTCGTTTACGACCTGTACCCACTGTCACGATATTTTAGAAAAACGACAATGTTTATATTATCAAAGACTGAAAATATATGCAAGCATAAGCATTTTTATAAGAAGAAGCCAGGTGATATAATGATTAAATGAAATTGTATATCGTCCGACATGGGGAAACTGACAGTAATGTGATGGGGATTGTTTCTGGGCGATTAGAGGAGGGAATAAATGCGAATGGAATTCGGCAAGCTCAAGTGATTAATCGAGAGCTAGACGGAATTAAATTCAAAGATATTTATGTTTCACCAGCGACTCGTGCGATTGAGACTGCAGAAATAATTGTTCCAGAATACCAGTACATTGTAGATGATCGAATTTCTGAAAGGGAATTAGGTGATCTGAAGGGGCGAGCGATTGGTGAATTGTGGACAAATCCACTCTGGAATTCAATGGATGAATATCGTACGCAAGAAGGTGCGGAAACATTTTTGTCGGGTTATGAGCGAGTAAAAGATTTTTTGAATGATTTAAAACAAAAATATGGAAATAATGACCAGATTTTGATCGTGACGCATAGTTTCGTGTCGCGCTGTATTTGGAGCGTAGTCAATAATATTACTGATATGGAAAAGCACGTGGATTTTCTTCATAAAAATGAAGAGATAAAAATATTTGAATGGTAATAAACCATTGAAAAAGCTAAGTGAAATTCAAATAAAGCACTAAGAAAAAAGAACCACTAAGGGTTCATTTGATGGTCGGGGCGACAGGACTCGAACCTGCGACCTCACGGTCCCAAACCGCGTGCGCTACCAACTGTGCTACGCCCCGATTTTGATTCATTATATCATTAGTTCTCTGTTTTTTCAAGCTCCAGTGCGACTATTTTGTCATTATTGATGTTGAATATGATTTTGTAATCATCAAATTGGTCTGGCAAATTATAGTCGCCGTAGGTTTTTACATTATCGTCACTTGATGTGATGAACCATATTTTATTTTTTTGGAGTGTGTCAAAATCGACGTCATCGATAGAAAAAACTTGATGAGTATCATTTGCATAAAATTCAGCACTATAAAAATCTTGATCTTGATCCAATATGATACATTCGTTATCGGATGAAATACCTGTGATTGCAGGTATGATTTTCGTGAGCGGACTCGTTGTTTGCATAGTAATTTTTTCTGTAAGTCCGCAGACAATCATAATAAGTAATGCTAGCCCAAAAAGACACAATAGCGACTTTTGCTTGATTTTTGATTTTTTGCTTTTGAGTAAGACGCTAAGTAAAAAAAGAATTATTACGCAGGAAAAGACGATTAAATTGAATGGATGAATAGTAAAGCCAAAAATGATCAGTAGAGGATTTAATGTAAATAGAATAGATGCGATAACAGCTCCTTTAGGACTGAGCCATTTTTTCGCGAGCTGGAAGAAAAAAATAATCGACATTGCTCCTGAAAAAACTGAAAGAAAACGGAGCGAAATAATAGTATTCCCTAGTAGCTGACTCCAAATTTTCAAAATGAATGGAAAAATCCCTCCGAATGATTCGCGCGAAAGATGGACAAAATAGGCTTCTTTTGGCGTTATCGGTCTTTGAATCCAAATCAAACAAATGAAACAAAAGATTAGGCAGAGGACGAAGGGGAGAATAATATTTCTGATTTTTGTTTTTTTGCTTTGCTCACCTTCCATTTGTAGATATTATACTGTTTTCATGTTAAAATACAAGGGAAGATAAGGAGTGCCAGGGTGTAGCGCAGTTGGTAGCGCGCAGCGTTCGGGACGCTGAGGTCGTCGGTTCAAGTCCGATCACCCTGACCATTTTTATGCGCGGGATATGGTATAATTTAGGTATGATAAGAGGATTCTCAATGAAAAAGATTGGTATTGGCCTAGGGCTATGTACTGCAGCAGCGATTATGGTTTCTGTGACTTTTTCAATTCCAGTGAGTGCGTTATCGAGTGAGAAGTCCGGTGCAATCTCTCAGCACTGCGGAAGCATTAAGCAATCCTTGAAGTCTTTACAAAAGACTGACGCTAGGAGTCGTTCTTATCTTGGCTCTGTCTATGAAACGCTCGTGTCAAAATATATCGCTCCGATGAATATGCGCCTTGTAGAATCAGGTCGTCCGAATGTGAACTTGACGGATTTACATTCTACTATTTTGGAAGTACGAAAAAAATTTGTCAACGAATATACGAGCTATAGTCAATCATTCGAAGAATTACTCGGAATTGATTGTCAGTCGAACCCGAATGCATTTTATGAACAGCTAAACAATACGCGCAAAAAAAGGAGTGAGGTGTCAAACATTTCAAACAATTTGCGCTCGTTATTTTCGGAGTATTTAGGTGGGATATATAAAGTGAGAGACACTATTTTGGAGGGAAAAAACAATGGACAATGAGCCTACAGCTGAAAAGAATTTGCGACAAAAGAAAGAATTTGGGGCACGTAACCTTCTAATTCTCGGTATTGTATCAGTTAGTATTGCAATAATAACAACAGCGGTAAGCCTAGTAATATATCATAATTCTGGTGATATATACCTAGATCGTTCGCGTCCAGGTTTTTTGCCGGATGAGACTGAAACTCGACCAAAAATCGACGACTATACTTTTTCATCATCAGGACAGCTTACCGTCGAAAATATCGAAGAATACACGAAGTATTATAAGGAGAATATTGAGATGATAGACGATCTCGCGAACCCGTTCTCTGAGGCTCCACTTTCTGATAAGGCTTTAGGTATTCCTGAGGAAAATTAGAATTTTACAAAATTCTCTTTACATTTTGCTTAGCTGAGACTAGAATAGTTGTAAAATTTAAGGAGGTAAAATGTCGTTAGTAATTCGTGATGCTTCGGGCTGGGCAACTCATCGCATAGAAAGATCAGCAAATGGAGCAGACCTTGTTGTCAGAAATCTTTCGACCGGGTGGGTAGAAGAGCGAATTACGAACGGTATTTTCTCTCAGTAGAAAAACGTAATCGTCTTGACATTATAAGCTTTTTGTGATAATATAAAGATGTACCACTTAACTGGGCTTTGTTTTCTATGTTAGAACAAAATAATAAGAATTTATTTGCAGTTGGGCCATCAGTCTTGGTTTCTATTGGCTGTCGTGCTATCAATGTGCCGGCGAAAATTGACACTGGGGCGGAAGCTTCTGCTATCTGGGCGAGCAAAATACGTGTTTGCAAGGATGGCACGTTGAAATTTGCTCTCTTTGGCGAGGGTAGCCCATTTTATAGTGGCAAAATATATAAAAGAAAAGACTATAAAGTTATTGTTACGCGTTCTGCGATGGGACAGGAGCAGATTCGGTATCGGGTATATTTCCCTATTGTTATTAATGGGCGTAAGATTAGAGTACTATTTTCACTTGCGGATCGGAGTAAAAATAGTTTTCCAATCTTGATTGGCAAGAGGACTTTGCAAGGTAAATTTATAGTCGATGTTTCTCTTCCGGATATTGAATATGAAAAGAAGCCAAAACAATTAGAAGGATGTATAAAATCATTCAAAAAAGATCCATATAAATTTCATAAAAAATATGTTAAGGAAAATAATTAAGAAAGGAGAAAGTATGAAAATTGCAATTCTATCAAACGGTAATGCAAACTATTCTACAAAGCGTCTCGTAGAAGAAGCTAAAAAGCATGGCCACAAAGTAAGAGTAATAAAATATAAAGATTGCTATCTTTCTCTCGACGAAAAATACCCGAATGTGTATTATCACGGTAAGAAGCTTGAGGGCTATGATGCGATTATCCCACGTATTTCCAATAATATGACGCGTTATGGCTGTGCGATTGTGCGACAATTTGAAATGCAAGGCTTATGGACGATGTCGAGCTCCATCGCTATTACGCGTGCTCGTGATAAGCTACGTGCTGCACAAATTTTAACGAAGGCTGGAGTCGATACACCAAAAACGCTGGTTTCTCGAAACTCTGCTGATATTGACGATCTACTTGAGCAAATTGGTCTGCCTGTGATAATTAAGCTCGCTTCTGGAACGCATGGTAATGGTGTTGTTCTGGCTGAGACGAAGAAGGCGGCAAAATCAGTTTTGCAGGCGTTTTATATTTACAATGAAGATGGCACGAATATTATTTTACAGGAGTTTGTTAAAGAATCTGCAGGCACTGACATTCGTGCATTCGTCGTTGGAGCAAAGGTTGTAGCTAGTATGAAACGCCAATCTGTGACTGATGACTTTCGTTCGAATCTTCATAAAGGTGGCGAAGGTTCGTCAATTAAGTTGACAGACGAGGAAGTCAAGGTCGCTGTTCAAGCAGCAAAAGCTATGGGTCTTCATGTAGCTGGTGTAGACTTGATGAGATCTAGTCGTGGTCCACTCGTACTTGAAGTGAACGCATCTCCTGGGTTTGGTATTGAAAAAGTCACTAGACGTAATGTTGCTGAAAAAATTATTGAATATGTTGAGCATAATGCTGCTCGTAAAAATTCAAAAGATAAAATTGGCGCATAAATCACAGACGAAGGAGGTCTATGGAAAATTTTTACACAGTGCCAGAGGAGAGCTTTTCTCAGAGTCTGAGGCACTTTCGCAAAATAATTAAAGAACGTGGTTGGCATGATGCAAAAATTATTCGTAGTATCGGTGCTTGTATCTCTGCGATTCGTCCGGATGGAAAAGAAATACGATTTTATTATGGTACGCCACCGGACATGTCTTACGGTGCAGGGATGATGGCTGATGACAAATATGCGACATATGCCATGATGAAGGAGATCGATATAAAACAACCAGAGACACTGCGTGTTTCTAGTGACACCGATCGGGATGAAGTGAAGAAATTTATTCTATCCCATGCTCCGGTAGTAATAAAGCCGATCGACGGAGCACACGGCCAGGATGTTTATGTGGGCGTGACGGATTGGGAAGAGGCTGCTAGATTAATCGAAAAAGTAATATCAAAATCTTTTTCAGGCTTTGCCTTAGTGCAAAAACAGCTCAAGCCGAAGAATTACGAGACGCGTGTTATCTGCATTGACTATAAATTCGTAAAGGCTTTTGCGAGAATACCGGCGCAGGTCACAGGTGATGGAGAGCATAGTGTAATCGAATTGATTGATATTGAGAATTCCACAAAACGCACAGCGAAATACAGATCGAACTTGTCATACATTGATCGCGGGAATGCTATAAAATACTTAAAAGATCAAGCATTGGGTAATGGCTTGGCTGAGAATGCAATTCTCGGCGCAGTGCCGGAAGCTGGAGAAAAAGTCCAAGTAATTGGTGTATGTAATACTGGACAAGGTGGAACAATGGAAGATGTCTCTGGCGATTTTCCAGAAGAATTGAAAGTTGAAGCCGAGAAAATAGCAAAGCATTTGAAACTTCCACTTGTAGGCGTGGATTATCTCGACGACAGCGTGATTGAGGTAAATAAGGCCCCTGCATTATATCATCCGGTGGGTGGTGAAGCATCAACATTTTGTATTGAGAAGTTTGTCGAATACCTAGAGAAAATGCAAGTCTAATGTTATAATCAGATTATGGTTATTATTGCCATTCTGGTTGCGTTATTTATCTTATTTTTCTTCGTGAGGAGACATGCTGGGCCTGCTATTTTTGCGGTTATAGCAGGACTTTCTGTTTATGAATTATTTGGAACGGAGTTCGTTAAATGGGTACATGATTTGCTAAATCAAGTACCAGTAGACGTTATTAGTGCGTGTATTTACGCGATATTGATTTTTGTTATGCCACTATTGCTGTATGTCCGTTCGAATAGAGGCGGTGTACATGGTATATTCCGCCTTGTTGAGGCAGCAGTTATTTCGATTTTAATTTCTACTCTATTGCTACCAATCGTGACGAAGTATTGCGGATTTGATACAGTATCTTCTGGGATTAGTAAAATGATGGAGCCAGCTAAGGGGACCGTATTGCTAATTTGTATTGCTTTCGCGTATTTCGATGTACTTTTCTCGCGCAGTAGAAAAATGTAATAGCGACCGGAATATATAGAACAAAAATCCAGACGTTTTCTTTTCCTGTTTTTATTAGGAAAGATTCATTTTGGGCTAGAAAATTTGCAATGGAAATTTGATAGTCCATTACAAGTGTAGATAATTGGCCTACAATTTGAGCGGCGAAGGGAATAAAATATGCGAAGAACCCAGTCAAAAACGTGAGACCCATTGCAATCGACACTGTGGGCAAAATAAGGATATTTGCAAGTGTAGTGATGATTGAGATTTGTCCAAAGAAGAATAGTAAAATTGGTGAAACGAGCAAAGACGCGGAGATTGATGATATGAGGGTCGCGGAAATCATCATTGGCTTTTTGTCGCCGTAGAAAAATTTCGTAAAAGTTGGCGTAAAAACCATAATACCAATAAAAGAAGAAAAAGAAAGAAGCCACGATAGATCTGATAAATAAAACGGATTATATATTAGTGTGATTGAGGCAACAAGAAGAATAAGTCTCATTGGATTAATCTCTCGACCAAAATATTTCAGCACTAGGGATAGACCAGTGACGAGACAAGCCCTTAGCATGCTAGCCGATAAGCCGGTAATGCAGAGAAATGTGAACATGGCAATAAAAGCGGCTAGAACGTTTGCGAAGCGAGATATTTTTCCGAATATTTTAGATACTGCTCCAATCAAGGTAGAAAGATGAGCGCCAGAAGCAACGATGATATGTGTCAATCCGACAGTACGAAGCGAATCTTGGATCGCTGAGCTAATTTCGGATTTCTGGCCAAGCAAATAACCCATTCCGAGACCTGCCTCGGTTGAAGGAATATATTTCTTAATGTGATCAGAAAAATCATTACGAATCTTGAGGAAAATGTCTCCTGGTACTGGGTGCGCTATTTCTAGAATTTCCGGATCGAACACAGTCACATAATAAGAGCCAAAACTGTTTGATATTTGGCCTCTTATTGTGATAGTGTCAGATCTTGCGATGTCAATTTTATTCGTTTGAAGAAATAGGTGTCCTGGCACATTATATTTTGAATCTGGTGATTCAATTATCGCTAAATTATCTAAATCTATATTTAACTTATGGACGGAAGATTCGGAAACGGTAGGGTCTTTTGATATTTTTCCAGTAACAGTAATAGTATTCCCTATATTCCTTTTGAAATAATCTTGAGCGATAAAATCTGGTCCTGCTCGCGCACTAATAATTAGAAAACTTCCGAGCAGAACAAAAATAATTGTCCACCGCCGAGCGATGATTATAGATACGATGATGACTGTTATTCCGAGGATTAAATAATAAAAAGAACAGAAGGTCGTTTGCCTGATTATTAGAATAATGATGCACGAGACAATAATACTAATCGAAAAAAATAATATATGCCACGACGGATGGATTTTTTGTAACGGGTTAAAATGGCTGGTTTTTCTCATGGCTCAATTATTGTCAGGGGGCATACGGATGACAAGCATAAACACTTTATTTTGCTCCAAAATGCTAATGCTTGCAAATGGTTATGCGCTTGTGCTAGGCTAGGATTAAGCTTCGCCAGACATCACTTGTCTGGCCTGAATCGCAAAGGTTTTGTCCGTGGAGCTTATGGTATAATAACTGTAAAGGAGCAAAATCAATGGCAAAAAAATCTACCGAAAAAACAGCAGAAAAAAATGACGGAAAAAATCAAGCTTTGAGTCTTGCGATTGACCAGATTACGAAACAGTTTGGTGATGGATCGATTATGAAATTGGGTGAAGCAAAGAAGATTGATGTCGAACTTCTCCCGTCGGGATCACTATCGCTTGATTTAGCACTCGGAGGTGGATATCCGAAAGGCAGAATTATCGAAATATATGGACCGGAATCTTCAGGAAAAACTACCTTGACACTCCATGCAATAGCCGAGATTCAGAAACAAGGTGGACAGGCTGCATTTATTGATGCGGAGCATGCGCTTGATCCAGCTTATGCGAAAAGGATTGGTGTTGATACAGCAAACTTACTTATTTCTCAGCCGGATAATGGTGAGCAGGCATTAGAAATTTGTGAAACTCTTGTTCGCTCAGGTGCTGTTGATTTGATTGTCGTTGACTCCGTTGCAGCGCTTGTGCCACAGGCGGAAATTGATGGCGACATGGGTGATGCTCAAATGGGCTTGCAGGCACGTTTAATGTCCCAAGCGATGCGTAAACTAACTGGAATAATCAGCAAATCTAAGGCGACAGTCATCTTTATTAATCAGATTCGAATGAAAATTGGCGTGATGTTTGGGAATCCAGAAACTACTACCGGCGGTAATGCACTCAAATTTTACTCGTCCGTCCGCTTAGATATTCGTAGAATTGGACAGATTAAAGATGGTGAAAATATCATCGGAAATCGTACAAAAGTCAAAATTGTGAAGAACAAGATTGCTGCTCCATTCAGAGTTGCGGAATTCGACATTATGTATAATGAAGGCATCAGCAAGATTGGAGACATTCTGGATCTTGCAATTTACTATGGCATCATCGAAAAATCCGGCGCATTCCTGAAATATAATAGCGAGACGATTGGGCAAGGCCGTGAGGCAGTGAAAAAGATTCTTTCAGAAAAACCAGAATTACTTGAAGAAATTGAAAAGAAAGTCAGAGAAAAAGCGGCGGCATTAGAAGAAGAATAGATCGAGCTAAGTCTGATGGAAATATTTAGCCTTGCGGATTCTCCAAAGTCTAAAAAGCAAAATAATGCGCGAGCACCGAAGTCGCTAGGACATTTTGAGCTTAGTTTTGATGATGGCTACGAGGTGACTGATATTAAGCAGGCGGTTAAAGATCAGAATCGTGCAAATATTTTCGTAAATGGAAAATTTGAATTTTCACTTGATTTAGCTCAAGTGGTTGAGTTCAAGATAAAAGTTGGTAAAAAAATCAGTCAAGATGAACTAGGGAAATTTCGTTCAGCATCTCAGTTTGGCATTTTATATCAACGTACCCTTGAGTGGGTGTTGTCCCGTCCGCATTCAATTTTTGAGACGCGTGATTATTTGAAACGAAAAAGAGCGAAACGGATAAGTGAGAACAAGGTCGCCGTTAGTAATAGAGAACGGTCAAAAGAAGATCGTATCAAATATAAACTTCGTACAAAGGAATTGCCTATTTTTTCAGATGAAGAAATTGACATGGTGATTAAACGACTGAGCGAGCATGGTTTTCTTGATGATGAAAAATTTGCGAAATACTATGTCGAGAATCGTAATGTAAAAAAAGGAATTAGCCAAAGAAAACTTGAGCAGGAATTACGGCAAAAAGGGCTCGACTCGGATATTATTGAGCTTGCGCTAAGTTCTTCGTCACGAACAAGTGATGACGAAATGCAGAAAATAATAGATAGAAAACGCAATAAATATACGGATGAGAAGCTTATTGCATATCTTGTTCGTCAAGGGTTTGAGTATCAACGCGCGAAAGCTGCGGTTCTCGAAACGGATTGACGAAATTCGGAACGAAATCTTCGTTTGCAGAGCGCTCTCGGATTTTCTTTTCTTCGTCTTTTACGATAATCTTTTCGTCATCGACGTTTACAATTTCGCTTCGACCAATTGTGAGCTCTGGGTCAAGGAAAGATTTCATAAGTGGACGCTGGACAATAATTTGCTGGATTTGGAAGTTTTTTGGATTCACAGTAAATGATGCGACTTTGCCGAGTTTTGTTTTCTTTCTGGTCTCGACCTTTTTTCCAATGAGCTGGAAATTAATATTGACTATTTCCTGAAGCTTAATAACGTCATCAGAATTTACGAGTTCATCTTCGGAATCTATTACCATTCCAAGATTGGAAAATTCACGAATATCGACAACTTGTAGAATATTTCCACAATCTCCAGTTCCAACTTTTGGCCCATTTACGAAAAATCCGACAATTTTCAAATCATTCGGATCGATAATCGCGTCTGTTGTTTTAGCAATCATTCCGCTCATATGAATACTGAGAACTGGGTAATTCTGAAGATCTGAATCTTTCATTAGCATAACTGTATTATAACATGAATTGCAGAATATCAGTATATATTATATAATATACAAATGAAGAAAATTTTGGCGGTGTCTGGTGGGGTCGACTCCATGTTACTTTTATGGAGATTCAGGAATGATGAGGACGCAGTAGTAGCGCATTTCAATCATGGAACGAGATCATCGGCAAATGAAGACGCTGAGTTTGTCGAACAGATGTCAGAAAAATATGGCATAGAATTCTTTTATGGGGAAGCAAAACTTGGACCTGATGTATCTGAGGCTGAGGCGCGAAACGCCAGATATAATTTTTTGAAAACTGTGTCTCTCGATCAAGGCGGCATAATATATACTGCACATCACTTGAATGACTTAGCCGAAACAATTGCAATCAATATCACTCGAGGGACTGGTTGGAGGGGACTTGCGCCATTCTCCGATATGAATATTGAGCGGCCATTCATAAACGAAAAAATGACAAAAGAGGATATACTGAAAGAAGCTGCAAATTTAGGAATTAGTTACCGACAGGACCCGACGAATACAGAAGAAAATTATCTAAGGAATAGATTGAGAGAAAAATTTTCCCAAATGAGCAAAAATGATCTTCTTGAAATATATGATTTATTCCAACGACAAACATTGCTCAGAAAAGAGATTGAAGAGACGTGTATTTCGTTAGTGGATGATATTGTAAGTGGTCAAGGATATCGGCGTGATGCATTTAGAGCTTTAGATGATAAAGTTGCAATCGAGATACTTCGTGAAATCTGCTTACAGAATTATATATCTTTAACAAGGCCACAGACGATAGACCTACTCGAAGCGATTAGACATTATCTGCCCGGAAAAAAATTTAATTTGCCAAAAGATAAGATGGTGACTATTCGGAAAGAAATGTTTTATTTTTAGATGAAGGGCTGGCTGGACATTTACTAATTTTGTTCGCAACTGAACTCACGTCCGAATTTCAGTAA
>JAZLJF010000012.1:0-32757 GCA_045597305.1 Candidatus Nanosyncoccus sp.
GGTTCTCGCCCTACCTTCCAAATAAAAAATAGTCCTAACGGACTTTTTTATTTGGTGAGTCGGGAGGGGCTCGAACCCTCGACACCGGGCTTAAAAGGCCCGTGCTCTAACCTGCTGAGCTACCGACCCAAATTGTTAAAAGTTGGTGGGCGATAGAGGAGTCGAACCTCTGACCTCGTCTACGTCAAAGACGCGCTCTAGCCAACTGAGCTAACCGCCCGTAAATAATATTTTAGCACAGTTCATAAATAATTTCAACATGCAACATAACAAAGAAAGTGGACACCCCTCGCATGGTGTCCACTTTATAAGATGAGCCAAAAACAAATTCTCTTTGCAAAAAAGTGTTATTTTCGAGAAGTCTTATTCGACCTTCGAACAACGACCAAAGCTAATAGACTAATAGCCAAAAAGCCAATCACGCCTGTCGTCAATAAATCTGATTTAGCAATATTTAACGAATCGTAAAAGACTCCGAGACTTGCACTACCTGTATTCGGCACATCAGGGGAGTCTGGATTTGCGTATACAAACTGGATAGAGTCCTCATCGTCGAAGTGTGAACCATGAGATACAATAGCAGAACGGAATATGTATGTGCCATATCCACCATAGTCATCAAGATCAAGAATAAACTCGACAGTTCCACTAACGTCATCACCTGTGACCTCGTATTGACTTAATTCAAACGTTACGCCCGTAGTTGTATTTGTAAGATAATATTTAACGTTATCCACACGTGCATGTGTTTCTTTGAAGCTTACGACTGGCTGTTCAATCGTCGCACCATCTAATGGAGATTCAATTGTTGTGCTGTAGTTTATGCTATAAACTTCTACGACAATATCCACTGCTCCTCCAACGGATGTTGCCCCAGCTGGAACATTTACTGCAAATGCAGTCAATCCGGCTACAAGAGCCAAACCAGCAAATCCAGCAATTTTCTTCTTATTTAGTTGCATTATATACTCACTTTTTTATTTTTTATTTTTGTTTTGGCTTGCGCGAGCATCATGCAACTCTCGTTCTAGACCAAGAGACGCGATTTACGCTCTTTGCGCTTCCTGATTAAGACTATAATCCATATTACTATAATTGTCAATAGTAAAATCATAATCACTATCAAATAAATTGGCAATAATACAACGAAAACTGTTTCGTCCTTTAAGATTTCTCCGTGAGCTTCAACCCTATAATTAACTTGGAAAATACCGATTGTTGGAGTATCTTCCCAGACAAATTCTTCTTTTCGCTGTGTGTCTGGAAGAATTAAATTCGTTTTATTGATTACAGAGTAAAGATCTTTTCCGATAATAGATTTTACATAGAATGAGTACTTCGCCTCAAAATCTACATTTCCAATATTTTTTACAACAGACGAAGCGTTTATTTTTCCGTCAGTCATAAATGATGGAATATTATAACTGACTAACTCAGACTCTTCTATCGTATCCCCATCTGTACGCCCATACAATACTACTCCGACTCGAGAAATTGTTTGAACACCTGCACCTTCAACGTTTTCATCCGTATCAGTCTGAACTAGTATCACGGCGTACTGGCCACCTGATGGAACGCTATCTGGGACACTGACACGATAATTTACTGCATAGTCTGCACCTGCTGGAATAGACGCAGAGAACTTGTCTATGAGCGAGCCATCTTCATTGATAAATTTTATCCACTGAGTTAGCTGTGTGCGCAATGTTTCATCTGAAAAACTTAGGTTATAATCTTCGTCAATAACTGAATATGGAGCAACTGTGACACTAAATTTAAAGGCATTATTTCCAACATTCTTCACGACAACCGAATACTCATTTTGACTACCGGGAAGGAGCTTAATTCTGCTAGAAACAGGGGTGACTTGTATCCAAGATTTTTCTTGATCGTCTTGCTCGATACTGTCATCTTCGGCATATACATTTGCAAATGAAGCAAAACCTGAAACAACAATCGCTAATGCTAAGATTGCCGCCTTAATACTCTTCTTCATTACTATTCTTCCCTCCTTGATGTATTTTCACGATGTCCGCGCTTCTTTGAGCGGCTGACAAGCCAGAAGATTGCACCAACAAGAAATACAATTACGATTATTAATAGCCATAGCGGGCAAATGAGAACTAGTTTTCCAACAGTGTTTACTTCACCAGCAAAATCTATCGTCTGTTCCATCCAGAAAATCCCTAGCTGAGGAGCACCTTCCCATGTCATAGAATTAAAACGGCTAGTATCTGGGATGATATCAAGTTTCTGGGGGTTTTCTTCGTTATTGTAAAGAGCTTCATTAGAAAATAGAGGGTAGATTTTATAGGTATATGTCGCCGTCTGCTCAATGTTACCAGTATTTTTCACAAGAGATGACATTGTGACTGGTGGAGCAAAATAAAACGAACTAACATTATTTTTTATGATTTCGCCGGTATCTCGAGTCTCACCTGGAACAGTCGCAGCAAGAATCATTCCAACACGATGAATAACCGCAACGGTCGCATCTTCCGCGTTACCACTATCAGTCTGCGCCATCAACGCAGCATACTGCGTACCTGATGGAACATCAGTAGGAACATTCACTGTGAAACCTACATCCACCATTGTACCCGGTTCAATTGTTCCAGTTCTCGTCGATTCATCGAATGTAATCCACTCAGACATTTGGGAATATTGAGCTAAATCCGTGTAGTTTGGATTATAAGCTTCGTTCGTTACGCTGTACGGAGTCGCTGAAACAGAATATGTAAAAGGTTGAGTACCAGCATTATGCACGATAAACGAACCTACGTAAGAAGAACCTGGCGTAAGTGAAATTTTTTGCTTTGTCGGTGAAATTTGTAACAAAATTGGGTGACGATCCGTCTGATCAGCATACACTGTATTGGTAGTAAATAAATTACAAATTCCAAATGTCGCAACTGAAAGCAGAGCAACAAACAATACTTTTATTTTTTTTGCCATTAACCTCCTTGTTATTTAATTCATTATACATAAGAAAATGAACACTGACAAGTGCATATTAAAAAATTACCACAAAAGAGTGGTAATTTTTCACATCCCAAAACGGTTCGCTAACGAATAGTCGCCGTGTAAATTACAGTGTCAGAATATAATCCAGGTGCCTGCGTACTACTAGCGGCATAGCCATAATATACTGTTGAAAGATCATTCGTAACAGTCTGCGTCATAGAACCAGACGCCATTGGGTCATTAACTTTTACGGTAATCGGAGTCTCATTACTTGCTTTCATAATTTGCCATCCATTACCATTTATAGAAATAGCCCAGCCTGGATTTAAAGCACCTACAGGCTTTGAATTGATAGCATTGATCGTGTGTCCGTCATTACTCGTTAAATTAATAGTAGTATCCGTATCAGCTAATGTAAGGATATATCCGCTTGGAGAATTCGTACTGACACGAAGCTCAGTTCGAGCCGAAGAAGTATTATTTACAATATTTGACGATCCAGGAAGAAGGATGGTATATGTACTTTGTGTATCACCTGTACAACCATCAGAAGTAGAGCTTTGGTTCAACGTATTACAAACTAGCGTCTTCGTACCGATTTCTGAAATAGACTTAAACTCTACACTTAACATTTCAGAAATATTCACAGTAGTATCGAGGTTGCTCGACTCCTTACATTCCTGACCAGGCTCACATTGTGTAGCGGCATTTACGATAAATGGTGAAAACAATACGCTAAGCACCACAATAGCGCTTAAGCACTTAAAATAATTCTTTATCTTCGGCATTTCTTCCCTTTCCGATTCAATAACATAAGATCATTATTTTTATTTTATATTCACATTGTGCTTATGTCAAGAAAAAACTAAAAAAATACATAAAATCTGTCATTCCGTGATATAATATATTTAGTACTTTGCGCCTGTGGTGAAATTGGTATACACGCTACCTTGAGGTGGTAGTGCCTTCGGGTGTGCTAGTTCGAGTCTAGTCAGGCGCACCAATTCGACATTTTAACAATTTATATGTTAGCTCAATAGGGTCTTTATATCTGTAAAAGACCCTATTTTGTTGGTCAATTTCCCAGTTCAAGAATATATCTCGCGCTAAAATGTCTTTTTTGACTGGGTCGCCTCGTCTCATCTGTTCTTCTAGTATATTCAGCGAGTTCAAGAATTTTTCCTGATTCATTTTTAGGCCGTCCGGATTAATAATTTGCAATTCAACTTTTGCAAGCTCTCGTTCGATACTTATAACATCTTCTTGCAACATTTCAATTTGCTCACGCACCTTTTGCTTTACGATTTCAGGCGTATTGTTATCGAAATTAGCATAAGTATTGGCATGCTCGTTTATCTTCGCCTGCTTGCGATTTTTCGCGCCTTGTAGACTACGTTTTTCGATTATTAACTTATCCAATTTAACATCAACATACTCTTTCAAATATTTTAAGCATCGCTCATAATCTTTTTCGTCAAATCTAAGCTCCCCCAAAGCTTTGTAAATTTCTTCCAAAATAACTTTTATGCGAACGGCTCGTGGATGCCTTGTGCAATTTTTATTCTCGCATCTAGCATTAAGATAATATGTTCCGTTATATCCCTTACTACGAGAAATATACATATAGTGGCCACACTCCTTACATTTAATAAATTGTCTAAAGGGTAGGAATATATGGCCTTTTTGCTTATATCTGACAATATTCTTGCGCGTTCTACTACGACTAATATCCTGAACCGCATTATATTCTTGCTCGCTTATCATAGGTGTAAAATTTGGGTTTAACTCACGCAAATCAACTGTATTGCCAGCCTGAACTAATAGACCATAATAGAAAGGGTCTCGAAATATAGATGTAGCCATTTTATCACTAATTTCTATACGTCTCTTTGTTTTATTCTTACGAGTAATTTTTGTTATACGATGAACATCATGCGCTCGCCAATACTCAAGAATCTCAACTATCGTCGCACCCTCTAATCGCATTTTCCAACCTTGCTGAATATATTGAAATTGCTCATTAGGTTCATAAAATCCAGTAATTTCGCTACGAGTATAACCCCATTTTGGCACACCAGATGATTTGCCTTGTTCTAAGTTAGAATCTATACCACGTTGTACACTTTCACTAAGATGCTCAGAGTATTGTTTTGATATAGCAAATTGAATATTCAAAGACAGTTTTCCACTAGCATCATTGGTAAATTGAAAAGTAGGGAATCTCAAATCTTTAATGACATCATTATCCACCATATCAACTATCATGCCAGATTCAAGCATATTACGTGCTAAGCGGTCAGGATGCCATGCGATAATGCCATCATACTTACCTTTTTCAATATCTTTTAACATCTGCGTAAATAAAGGCCTATTACCGGATTTCTTAGCTGATTTTGATTCTTGAATTGGCTCGCCAATAACCTTTAAATGATTTCTCGTGGCATATTCAACACAGTCGGCTATTTGGTCAGGCAAAGACTTAGCTTGAGCCTCAACATCCTCAGATGATTTGCGTGCGTAAATAACATAGCGTAAAGGCTTTTTATTCTCGTTGTAATAATCAGTTTTTAGCACGCTTTAGCCCTTGTTTAGCTAATATAGATATTCGACCCCGTCGCTACATATTCCGCGCCATGAATTATCTTCAATTTCTTTGGCGGTAGGTTCGCCCATTTCTTCGAGCGTTATTAGTAATTTTATAAGGTTCTTAGCGCTCTCGATGGATTTGTTTTGGCTTTCGTAGTTTTTCACGAAAACTCCTATCTTCTAAAGTGCATTTCGGTATTTCTCCGAAACGGTTTTCATCGCCTAAAATCGTAGCGAATAACACCTACAAAAAACGGCGAGAGTTCCCACCCTACGTCGCAATTAACTATTACCATTATACCATTTTTGAACTATTTTTGAACCAAAAAGATAACTGCTAATATGTCTATTTATAAAGAAACGCTAGTTTCTTCTTCTATAACTTTAATTAATGAGTCCGTAGATTCTTTTAGCTGATTTTCGCTAAATTTTTCATTCTTTTGATTTTCCGGATGATGTATTTGATGGCGAATATATGTCGGCAAGGTAGTTTTATAATTTTTGTCGCCCTTTTGTGTAATATGAATATAATCTACGTCTTTCGAAATGTTATATTTTTCCAAGAAATCATCAAATTGTTTTGGGTCATAATATTTTTCATCATATTTTTCAACGGCTAGCTCTTGTAAATAACCATATAATTCATTATGGAACTCATTAGAGCATATTCCAAAAGCACGATAGTTAATTTCTCCCCAAGTCGGGCTTAATGGTCCTAATATACCAAGCTCAATACCCGCTTGAATTTTATTAATCCCAGCATTCCTACTAAAAATATTAATAGAATGCGTCTCTTTCTTATACTTTCGTAATAAATATGGCGAATGCGTGATGATAAAAGTCTGCGACTTATCTGATATTTTTTCTAGGGCATCAATGAGTTTACCTTGCGCTTTTGGATGTAAAAACGTCTCCGGCTCATCTAACAAAAACAATATTGGCTTACTATGCTTTTCGCTTTCTTTATTATAAATATCCGCAAATACTTGAATTAAAGTCAGAGCAAGCGCTCTTTGCATACCGGTTCCTTTTTCGCTACTAGCTGTCGTAATTCCATCTTCTGATAACTCCAAATTACCAGTTTTTAAAAATTCCGACACTTCAGGCAAACTAAAATGAAAACTTACTTTTGCGTCTCCACCATATTGTTCACTTAACATAGTCTCAATTTTTGTCTCAATTGGCTCTAGTCTAGAGTTTATATCTTTAAACGTCTCCGTATGAACATTTTTTAGTTTTTCCCAATTATCTCCTAAATTTGCACCCACAACAGTATTTATTATTTTCCCGCATACTTTGGTATTGGAGAAATTTACAATATCACTCGAAACGGTATCTGCCCATACGAATTGAGGCTCAAAAAGTGCAGATATGGTTTTATCTATTCCGGCAATATTTTCATATAAATCTTTCTCTGGTAAATATACAAAGACCTTGCTAATTTCTTCGCTACTTCTTTTAATTCTTATGGAATCATTTCCGAATTTGTTTTGATATATAGCACTTTTATATTTCTTCAAATTGGAATCCGATTCCAGATATTCCCCAATATCATCCCCACATATCTCAATTTCAACAGCTGCATATTCATCTTCATTATCTATTAATGTCTTTGTAATCACTTCGTCTCTGCTTTGTTTTTTTAAAACAAAATTAATCGCAGAGAAAATGGATGTTTTGCCACAGTTATTATTTCCGACAAGAAAATTCACACCAGAATCAAAATGGACCTCATTATCTCCTAGAAAACCTTTATAATTGTGCATTTTAATCATCGAAATATACATAAATTATGTTAATCCTTTCTGAATACGAATAAATATTCATGCGCCAGCAATAGGAAATTATACTTAACACTATTAGTTTTCCAGTATCCGGTCGCTCGACAATTATGCTGTTCTTTCATAATTATCTCTTTTAGTTTAAAGCCAGTATCTTCAAATATTTGCATTGTTTTAAAACTAAGTGGAATAACATGACCTTTTTGACGCGTATCTCCCATCAAAATCGCGCAAAACTTGTCTTTCTTTAATACACGATAACTTTCGCTTGCGACGGCTTTCATTTGTTCCAAAAACTCATCTACTTTAAAATTTGAAAGGTCAGCCGGTATATCTTGGCCCTCACTATAATGAATAATATTCGCATAAGGCGGATGCGTGCAGATTAAATCTATGCTTTCATCCGGAATAGGTTTTAAATTCCTTGCATCGCACTTCGAAAGCTTAACTGTTCCATTGGCACCCTCATGCTCAAATTTTACTTTTTCTCGACATCTTTTTATCGCAATAGGATTAACATCCATACCAATAATATTGCGATTTAATAGCTTAGCCTCTACAAGGGTAGTTCCACCGCCCGCAAATTGGTCAAGAATCCAGTCTCCCTCTTTTGAATATCTAAGAATAACGTTTCGAGGAACATATGGAGACCAATTTCCACGCCATTTAGCATCATGCGTAGCCCAATTACCGCGATTTGGAAAACTCCAAACGCTAGTCATTTCCAATTCGAAATCATCCGGCTCCCATTTTTTAATGACGTTATTAGGCATATATTTTATAATCTCCCAATTATGCCATTTTCTAAATCTTCGATATTATAAACATCATCCAATACGTCAAACGTTTCTTCTAAATTATGCCTTGCACTATTCCATCCCTTGCCGTCAGTAAACCATGCAAATTTAAATCCGCTAATAGTTTTTGCCTCAAGAGCAAGCGTGTTATAGCTACGTGCTGTTTCGTTAAGTTTTGAACCGCCACCACCATAGAAATTAGTCTCAATGCCATAAATGGCTTTATCTGTCTTAATAACAAAATCAAATCTCTTTTCAGCTTTGCCTTGATTCGAAATTGCCGATAAATCAATATTCCATTTTCTCTCGATTTCACTAATATACATTTCTTTAAAATAATTCTGACCTTTTATGAATCCGGCTTTCTGTATATACCCCTCTACAAGGTTTTCCATAAGATGGCCACCCCTATTTTTACGACCGTTCGAATCTAAGCCAGTTTCTACGCCGGTAGCATAATCTACTAAATTGCTAATAATATGATTAGAAATCAAATCAAATAGTCCAGTTTTTCGCATAAAGATTTTATACTGGTCAACGGAATAATTCATCTTTCTAAAATTGTAATTAAATTCGCCATCTTCATCTATTGCGTATATTTCATTTGCACGAACAGCCAATAAAATAGGAATACATTTTAAAGTTTCTGGATATTTTTTAATCAAAGCATCGAATTCTTGTTCGATATTTTGCGAGCCAACAAGCGCGTTTAAAATATTAAGTTCAACCTTTATAGCATCAACATTGGCATGAATCTTTGGAAAATCGATATAGTAGCCATAGTCGGCAATACTTTCGCGAAATTCCCCTAGCCATGTTTTAAAATCTCTTTTCATTTTTATCCTTTCTGGTTATTAAAATTTGATATTAACAATTCGTTTATTTTGCCACGAGCCTTACTGTTCCGATTTATCATCCGCGTAGCCGATACGCGTTCTATATTCTGATTTGCATAGGCCTTATCAAAAAAGTCATCATCCTTATTGGTATTTTTAGGGTCAGAATTACTAATAACTATCTTCGCTCCCTTATTATTTAAGTCTTGAACAAAACGAGCAAGTTCAAGCTGATTCTTGTCATCAAATAATTCTTCTGTATAAGATGTAAAGTTGGCGGTAGTCGTCAAAGGTCGATATGGTGGGTCAAAATAAACAAAGGTTTTATCATCAATGAAACTAGCTGACTCTTTGTAATCTCCGCATACTATTTTAACGTTCTTTAATTTCTCAGAAACAGCTCTAAGGTTATCCTCGTTGCAGATTTGCGGATTCTTATAGGCTCCGGCAGGCACATTAAAATCGCCTTTTTTGTTTACTCGATAAAGACCATTAAAACAAGTTCGGTTAAGAAATAACATAAGTATAGCTTTCTCATTCCCGTAAGCTTTCATGCCATGTTTTAGCGCATTAAACCTATCGCGCTTTTGAATATAAGCATCTTTTCGTTCAACTTCATTAAAGCCTAGATAAGCTTTTTCTTGAGATTTAAGGCCAGCTATAATTTCTTCGACATTATCACGAATTGCAATATAAGTATCTATAAGGTCTTTGTTAATATCACTTATATAAACCTCATCTAGAGAAAACTTATTTAGTATATCAAATAATACGGCTCCACCGCCAACAAACGGTTCCGCATATTTCGTTATATTCTTATCTTTCCCGAAAGGGTAATAAGCGCTAATCTCTTTCAATAGCTGACCTTTACCACCGGCCCACTTTAAAAACGGTTTCGCATCTGAATTGTTTTTTGTATTATCTTTTTTTCTTGCATCCAGAGGTTTTATGGCATCTTCGGGAATAATCCATACATTTCCAACAAATGATGCTCCGTCTATTCGATTCTCAGAACAAAGAGTTGCCACTCTGCGTTGCGAAATCCCCCATTTCGTCGCTACGTCTTTGGCTGATATATAGGCCATTTTACCTCCGCAATTAATAAATTCGTATTATGTATATTATACCAAATCTAGAATAAAAGCGGATCTAAAAATAACTATACTGTTCCGTTTTGGATTATCTTCCGAATCCCCTCTATAATTTGTTCTTGAACCATTACGATATTCTTATTACTATCATAATCGGTAATTAAATTCCACTCCAACAAATCTTCTCTTATTCGTTTCAATTCTTCGCCATACAATTCAAGCAAATGTAGCTCAGTCATATGATAACGTTCCAATAATATATCTTTTTGATACGCCGTTGCCTCACTTATATCTGCCTCTAGCTCTTTACTCCATTTAAGTAATGTGTTCTTGCTAACTCCTAATTTTTTGACAATAGTATCGTAACTATTACCTTTGGCTCTTAATTCAATAAATTTAGCTTGTTTTTCTACCTTATCTTCCATTTTTATCTCCTTTTAGTTCAATAGGTAGTAGGTTATGAATCTAACCTAGTATATAAATTCCTCTATTCGGGGGTATTTATCTCCGTCCAATACTTTTGGCCTAAACTCGTAATTTGGATGCAAAAACCACCAGTCAATAACGCAATAGATTAGTTCAGGTTTAACGTCATTTGGCGCACCAAAAACTATTAACCCTCTTTGGGTTATTTTTCTTTTCAGGTAAACCTCACCGCTCAATTATATAGTGATAAGCTTAATAATCGGGACTCTTCTATGGAGTCCGATTTTTTGTTGCACGCTCAGTCGCCCAATATTGAACATCGACAAACCGGTCCTCAGCTGTAACCAGGCGAACGTCCTCAGAAAAAGATCTTACATTTTTATTTACATAATATGATAGATTCACACGATATATGCCAATTGCTGGAACATCTTCAACCCAGGTCTTCAAGAATGTTTTATATTTCTGTGCTTTCTTTTCTAAATCTAGTGTACTTCGCATTGCAAGAACAGCATCTGATACTATTGTATTGCGATAATTCGACAAGTTTAGTCCATTCTCTGATATTTGCGAAGAATGATAATATGTGAATAAATCTGGCTCTGGCCCTAGTTCTATTTCGTACAAAAGAATATCATAATTTCTCGGACGAATCACCGTCATCAACAAGTCCTGGCCTGGTTCTGGCATATTGATCTCCACCTCAAATCCAAGTTTTTCTAATTGGAATTTTAAATTTTCCGCCAAAGCAGGAAAATACCCCTTATTCACTGTAGCAAGATTAATTTTTCTTTGCTCTTCCGAAATGCCGGAGTTAGCGATTTTTTGTGCCGCTATCTCTGGGTCGTACTCCGGCAGCTGAGGTATATTGTCGTCAAGCTCAAGTTGATCAAGTAGGAGCGGGAAATCCAACACTTCCTCGTCGCCAAGTGGCGCACGAAGAGATCTCATATCTATTCCCTGCTGTAGTGCTTGACGGATTAATTTATTCGACATGATAGGACTACTAGTATTTAAGAAGGCAAATACTCCAGAATTGAGAGCAGTCTGTTTTTCATAAATATTCGTCGCTGTAATTTCCGCGTCATCAGTAGGGAGAAGTGCAGCCGAAGCAGTGACCGTCCCAGCGTTAAGAGCGGCAATAATATCACCTGACGAAACATAAGCATGAATAGAGAAACTGTCTACCATTGGCTTACTCTTAAAATAATAGTCATTCGGCGTAAGATATACTACTTTTTCTCCCGTATTACCGATAGCCTGCAGGGCTTTGAATGCAAATGCTCCCGATGTAATAGGTGATGTTGAAAATGGATGCTCAAGCAAAAGGGATGGGTTAATATCTTTTAAAATGTGTTGTGGTAAAATTGGAAATTCTAGCGCTGAAGCGAAATCCGCATAAGGTGTCGATAAAGTAAAAATTAATTTCCCATCTTCAACCTTTGTCTGAACACCAGATAAATTCGTTGCATAAATTGAGTTAATTGAGGCAGCTTGCAGTAAATATACGGTAAACATTACATCATCATTGGTAATAGGTTCGCCGTCAGACCATTTCAAGTTATCACGAAGTTTAACTGTCCACACGGCACCACTATCATCAGTCGTAATGGAATCGGCTAGTCCTAAACCCACATGCCCGGAATAATCATCTGCTGAAAGCGTTGCAAACATTAGTTTGCTTAATGCTTTTTCGCTATCAGTACTAGCAAAAAGAGGATTTAGCGAGTTTATTCTTCCTAATGTCGCCTCAGAATATGCACCACCGTTTATATAGGTATCAGTTGCATACGACTCAGTATATAGGAAAGACTGCGTAATTGACAGCACAATAACCACAAGTATCAAAAGCGACCATTCAAGAATTTGAAGTTTAATATTCTTGATATGCGAAATACGCTCAACGAAATTTTCTCGTAAATGTTCTTTCCCTTCCTCTCCTGCTTTTTTTGAGAAATGAGAAACACTCTTTACTAACTTTTGCCCACGTTTTTTGATAGTATGTTTCATACAACCCTAAGATGGAATAATTAATAATGTGACAATCGAAGTGACAAAAATTAGCACCATTACAACAGTAGTGATAAAAAGTGACTTTTCAAGTCCACGACGTGTAGTATATAACTCACCTGAAGCTCCAAAGCCAGCACCAAGAGAAGCACCACGCTTCTGAAGTAAAATCAATACAATCGACAAAATTGCAGATATCAAAGTAGTAGTCTGTAAAAACGATCCAATCTCCATAATTACTTTCTATTATAAGGCGAAGACCAATAATTTACAACCCCATTTGCAATACTTAGAATAAGTGAAGACAATATCGTGTTCCAAAATGTCATCGATACATCTGGGAGAAAATTCAAGGTAAGTGCAACCATTGCAGTATTAATAATCACCGTGAAAAGGCCCATTGTTAGCAGAATTAGAGGCAATGTTAAGGTAGTAGCAATTGGGCGCACAAAAGCATTAAGTAAAGAAAAGATAAAGCCCGCAAAAATAAATGTGAATACATTTAAGTTTCCTTTCGTTGTCGCGAGTAAACTTATTGATATCCACATGCCTACAGTCGAAAAAGCCCATCTCGCAATAAAAGCTAGTAGCTGTCTTTTAATCATGAAGATTATTTTATCATAGTTTTACGCTTAAGCAACCTGTGATAAGAAATGGCGAAGCGGTGCGATTCTTCATCAATGCGAGCGATTAATTTTGCAATATGTGAATCTGATGGAAGAGTTTCGTGCATTCCATTTGGCAATACGATTACAACATTAGCATTTCTACTATGATCTCCAGATTTATCACGGCCTATAATTGGAATATTTAACTCCTCTAAAAGATCACTTACTGCAGAAATTTGATTTTCGGCTCCATCTAGAATAATAAGGTCAGGATATTCCCACTCCTCGTGTTTGAGCCTTCGTTCAATTACCTCTCTCATACTTGCGGCATCATCATTACGCTGTTTTCGCATTTTAAATTTTCGATATTCTGATCGATCCGACACACCATTTATAAATACGACCATGCTCGCAACGACATTCGTACCCTGTTCGTGTGAAATATCATAGCCCTCAATACGACGTGGCGGCTTTGGCATATCAAGAAGTTTTTCCAACTGTTTTAATGCCTGATCCGAAGAAATATCCAAGAACTCTTTGTCGGAAAATACAATCTTTTTCTTCAAACCTTTCAGGCCGAAATATTGATTTCGAAGCTCCGCTGCTTTTTCAAAATTCTGAAGTGCCGCCTCTTTCTTCATTTCTTTTTCGAGATCTTTTATTAGTTTTTCGCGATCTCCTTCAAGATATCGAATTAGCTTTCTTAATGTTTTCTTGTACTCGAGCGGTGTCGTTTTTCCAGTTTCTATACCAGGCGTCAAGTTCAAATCAGTATTCAAAGTCTTTTTTCCGTCATAAGGCCTATCGTAATATGGAAATACTTTTCGTAGAATTCGAAGTGCAGTATTAATAGTATTCTTTGCATAAAATGGACCAATATAGGTCGCTTTATCGTCTTGTGGCTGCCGCGTAGTCGAAACGTATGGAATTTCGGATTTCATATCGATCCGAACATAAGAAACAGTCTTATCATCACGCAATAAAATATTCCATTTCGGCTTATAGCGCTTAATCATTTCACTTTCGAGAAAGAGCGCATCCATTTCTGTATCAACGATAATCCAATCAGTATCGTATATCTCTTCTACTAGCGCCTTAGTCTTCGGGTCTTTCTCAGTATTTTGAAAATATTGACGAACGCGATTTTTTAGAACGGCGGCTTTCCCAACATAAATAACCTCCCCCTCTTTATTTTTATGAAAATAAACACCGGGGGAGGATGGTAATGATTTTAATTTTATTTTCTGCGCATCAGTCATTAAAAATATTATAACATATTTTTAAATATCTTCAATGCCAGGATTCATCACACAATTTAAAATATTGCCATTGCAGTTTTGCAATAATGTACTATCAATCTTGAACCCATTGAGTAATTCCGAAATTAAATCTATTATAGAGACCGACTCACTCGGAGCGGAAACCGTAATAACTTCATCATAATTAAATGAGAGGTTCATCTCGATTCTTGCATTATCACCATCTATCTTTAATGTAGCCTTTATTATTCTGTGATTATTATCAATCTCCATTTCAAAATTAGTATTAACGCCCTCTTCTCCTTGAGCTATTTTATCTAACATGTCAGAAGCAGATACTGATACGGATGACGAATTTAATACACTATCAAAACAATTTGACAAATTTTTTACTTTTGAAGTTTCCTTAAAATCATTAAGATAATCGATAAGCTCCTGACGTTTTATCATGACATCGTATTTTTTGTCCGATTTTTCTTTGAGTACTATAAACGCATGCTTCTTAAATAAATCTACCTGCTCTGTATTATCTTCGTAAATTGACTTCAGCGCATCAGACGAACATGTATAAATACTATTTGCAATAGTGCCAGCTGACTGACCAAACATTTGCTCTATTAATTTCTCAATTTCAGAAAATGAGATTTTTATCCATTTATCACTGATATTATCAAAATCAAACGATCCAGGAACATTAACCGTCGAAATTAAGTTACTAGTAGTAAATCCATCGAGGAGGTCGTCTTCGGAATCATCAAAATAGGCCGCATTCGTATCACTGGTTAATCTAAAGAATAACTCGCCATTATTTAATGCCACTCCTTCGAGGTTAATATTCATCATATCCTCACCGACGATAATATTAGTAGATAGTGTAGAATTACCATCTTCGTTTGATGCGGTTTTAAGATTTACTGCAAGAGTCTCATTTTCATTGCCGCCAAAAGACTTCGAAAAAAACTTGATGTCGCCTTCTACTTGGAGATTTTTTTCCTTGAGCAAATTAGAAAAAACATCCACGGCAACATTTTCTGGCGAATTCTTGATTGAAAAGTACGCAAATGCAGCTACACCGCCACCAATCACGAATATTGCCGCAATAATTATTGCAATAATAACTGATTTCTTTTTCTTGCATCCATCTCCTGACTTGCCTTCCCCAGGAGTAGGACAAACAGTTTTTGCCTCTGCCATAAAAACTTATTTCTCCATTTATTAATATAGTTTTATATTAGCATAAATGTTATAATAATCACATGGAAAAATATACTATTTCTGATATAAAAGCAAGACAAATTATTGATAGCCGCGGAAATCCTACTATCGAAGCTGACGTTTTTCTAAAAGATGGTTCTTTCGGAAGAGCAGCAGTGCCATCTGGCGCTTCAACTGGCTCAGGCGAGGCATTGGAATTACGTGATGGTGATAAAAAATACTTTAATGGAAAAAGTGTATTAAAAGCTGTCTGGAATGTAAACTCAAAGATTCGCGATGTTCTCGTCGGGAATAGCGCAGATCAGGATACGGTTGACAAATTGATGCTTGATCTTGATGGAACAGACAATAAGTCAAATCTCGGTGCAAATTCAATTCTTGCCGTTTCACTTGCAACTGCGAAGGCTGTTGCAAGTGCAAAGAAACAATATTTCTACGAATATGTCGCCGAGCTTGCTGGCACTACGAGCAAAATGTCAATCCCTCTTCCAATGATGAATGTAATGAATGGCGGTGCTCACGCCGATTGGAGTACAGATTTCCAGGAATATATGATCGTTCCAATCGGAGCTACAAATATCGGAGAAGCTGTCCAATATGGCGCTGAGGTTTTCCATGCTTTGAAAGACATCCTAAAAGAACGTGGCTACCCAACCACAGTTGGTGACGAGGGTGGTTATGCGCCTCTAGTTCGAGATGGAAATAATGAGCCACTCGAATGTATTAAAATTGCCATTGAGCGAGCTGGTTTTGTTCCTGGAAAAGACATTAAGATCGCTATGGATATCGCCTCGTCAGAGTTTTATAACAACGACCATTACGAATTGAAAACAAACGGTGACTGGAAATCTTCTGATGATTTAATTAATTGGTACAAGTGGATTCTCGATAATTATCCAGTAGTATCAATTGAGGATGGTCTTGCCGAAAATGACTGGAGCGGTTGGCAAAAAATGACATCCGAACTTGGGAGTCGATGTCAATTAGTTGGCGATGATCTCTTCGTTACAAATACAAAATTACTCGAGAAAGGCATATCCGAGAAAGTAGCAAACTCAATCCTCATCAAGCCAAATCAAATCGGCTCTTTATCTGAAACAATCAATGCGGTAAAAATGGCGAAGAAAGCTGGCTATAGCACAGTAATATCTCATCGTTCTGGGGAGACAGAAGATACTTCTATCGCCCATATTGCTGTCGGTCTTGGTGCTGGACAAATTAAAACCGGCTCAATGTCCCGTTCGGAAAGAATCGCAAAATACAACGAATTAATCCGAATCTCCGAGTCGAATCCAAGTCTAAGATTATCAGGCAGCCTAAAATAATTAGCTAATTAGCTTCAAAAACTCAGCTTCACCAATAATTGAAATGCTGAGTTTTTTTGCTTTATCAGTTTTTCCTTTTCCGGGCTTATCACCAATAATTAAGGCTGTGGTATTTTTCGTGACAGAGCTCGTAATAGTAGCGCCTC
Organism: Candidatus Nanosyncoccus sp.; assembly: GCA_045597305.1. Taxonomy (GTDB): domain Bacteria; phylum Patescibacteriota; class Saccharimonadia; order Saccharimonadales; family Saccharimonadaceae; genus Nanosyncoccus. The sequence goes on from JAZLJF010000012.1 coordinate 17,045, forward strand.
GCTTACGCAATTCATCTTCCGCTTCTTCCCTTCCATAGTCAGTCAAAGTACCAGATATAATATAGCTTTTTCCAAAAAGAGGTAATTTTGAAGTATCTTCGTATGTCGGATTCACTCCTAAATTTTTCATTTCTTCAAGCATTGCAATGTTATCCTCATCTGCAAAATAAGCCAAAATTGATTCTGCTACAATTTTTCCAATATCAGGAATCTCCAGCAACTCTTCTTCTGTAGCGTTTCTTAATTCTTCAATTGAATGAAATTTCTTCACTAAGCTGCTAGCTGTTTGCGCACCAACATGACGAATCCCAAGGGCGGTGATAAATTTCGGCAACGGAGCTGTCTTTGATTCCTGAATTGCTGTGACGAGATTGTTTGCCGATAACTCTGCGAAACGCTCTAACTGAGCTACTTTTCTAGCATCTAGCTTGTAGAGGTCAGCAATTGAGCTCACCATTTTGCTACTTACTAGCGCTGCGACATTTTTTTCACCTAAGCCCTCAATATTTAAAGCTGGCTTGCTGGCGTAATACTCGAGAGAACGTTTCAATATCAAGTCTGAATTCTCACCTTTTACTCGATACACCACCTCACCATCTGGACGCTCAAATTCAAGCTCTGGATACTGCTGCCGAAGAGCTTCTTCATAATCGAACGCCTGCGTGTCATCTGGACGCAATGTAAATAATACTTCCTTAATTTGCGGAATAATATCACCAGCCTTGTAGATAATAACTGTATCTCCGACGCGTACATCAAGACGAGCAATTTCATCCGCGTTATGAAGTGAGGCGTGCGACACCTTACTTCCAGCTACCTCGACCGGATCAAGAATTGCAACCGGAGTGGCAGCACCGGTTCGCCCAATCGAAATTACAATATCACGCACTTTTGTCGTCGATTCTTCGGCTGGATATTTAAATGCGACTGCGGCACGAGGCGTCTTTCCTACTATCCCAAGTCGATCGTATATCGCACGATTATTTATCTTTATCACCATGCCATCAGTATTAAATGGAAGACTTCCACGCGTCTCACCAAGATGCTTTATTTCCTTAAAAACATCACCAATTTTATTAAATACGTTTTGTTGTTCTGATATTTGGAAACCAAATGATTTGAGTGCTTGATATGCTTCATTGTGAGTCGGCAGATTCGGCGAAACAAGATCATAAGCCATGAATTTCAAAGGTCGAGAAGCTGCAATCTTCGGATCAAGCTGACGAATACTACCAGCTGCTAAATTTCGCGGATTAGCAAAAGGCTTCTCTCCTTTTTTCTCCTGCATTTCGTTAAGATGATCAAAATCTTTCTTAAAAATTATTATTTCTCCTCGCACTTCAACATGCCCAGATGAATCTATCCCATCGATATCTCGCAATTTAAGCGGTACATTTTCAATCGTTCGAACATTCATCGTCACGTCTTCACCGACCAAACCGTCACCGCGTGTAACTGCTCGATCCAAAATGCCATTTTCATAGTGGATTGCACATGCGAGGCCATCCATTTTGATATCAGTAAAGAATTCCAAGTCCTGAGCTTCTTTTGTTGTGATCAATTTCTCATTTCTAGAAAGCCAATCTTTTATTTCCTCCTCTGAAAAAACATCCGCAAGAGAAATCATGCGACGTTCGTGTGTCACTTTCTGAAACTTATCAAGTGGACGTCCGGCCACTCGTTGAGTAGGTGAATCTGGAGTAATTAAATCTGGATACTGTTCTTCTAACTGAGATAATTCATGCTTGAGCGAATCTGCTGCTGCTTCAGACATAGTCGACTCATCCAGAACATGATAATGGTAACGATATTCATCAATAATTTCGCGTAATTTTATTATTCGACGTTCAGCTTCTTCGCGATTACTTTTCGTCATAGTCTAGCATTCTCCTGTAATACAAATAAATATAAGCTGTTCCATAAATCACCGAGAAAATCGTCATCAATAATAACTCAACCGACACAAATGGAATACCAGCTAGTCCAGGAAGAATATTTTTTAGCCATAAATCAAGCGCGATTAATGGCAGCATAATTACTACCCACATCACTACAATTACGAATACCAAATACAGCAAACGAATAATGAATTTAACTCGACGTCCAGCCAATAAATCAGTTGCGGTATTTATGGCAACAAACGGATATAAACCTGGTGCCGATACAGCTACAAGTGCTATTATTGACGCTGAAATGAGGTAAATCGAAAGCAGCAAAAGCGACATTGCAAATATAAAATATATTAGAGCATAGAACGGCGTAGCCAAAAAGTTCGTCTGAACAGCAGCCGAATAAGTAATAATCACTATCATCGCCGGAATAGCTTCAACAAATATCACTGCAGCAACGACAAGTGAAGAAATGAACGGCGATAATGCATTATAAAGTGCATCACGCAATTTTATTTTCTGTTTCGCCAATGTATGACGAATAATATATATCACAACGAGCCATGTTATTAAGAATAATAAGACTGCGAACACTTGCTGAACCTCTGTCATCCCCTGAGATAGTCCACCCGTAGTGATCGTCGAAATCAGTAACAAGCCAGAGCGAGCAAAGGTACCAAGCTCCTTTCCAGAAGCTAGAGAATTTGTAGTTTCGTTCAACGTATCTTGAAATGCTGTATATGTATCCTCACTCATTAAGCCAACTAGCATAACATTCATCAGGGCAATCAAAATTATTAATGGCAAAAATAATTTCCAATTACGAAAAACTGTCTTGAAAGAATTCACGGCATGAGATAAGAGCCCTGGAGCTTCAAAGGGACGAAGATAATCCTCGCGATATGAGCGCTTAAAAGAATGATGCAAGCGAATACGTTTCATCTTCTCTTTTGACTGTTTTTGAGGCGACTTTTTAGAAGGTCTTTTTGCCATTTTCGATCCTCTCTATACGTTTTTCAATCGACGGGTGGGTACTAAACAAATTCGAAATTGTACCTTTCTTGAGAGGGTTGCTAATATACAGTGCCTCAGTGGCCGGATTTTGTCGCTTCATTGGACGAGAATGAGTTTCAAGTTTTTTCAAAGCCTTTATCATTCCGTCTGGATAGTGAGTAATATTCACTGCAGATGCGTCTGCTAGATATTCCCTCTCACGAGAAATTGCAAGCTGTGCTAAAGAAGCAATAATCGGTGCAAAGATAGCAGTAACAACCATCATTATCGCTCCGATCGGGCTTCTGTCATCGTCTTTATCGCTGAATACTAGCATTCGCAAGCCAATATCAGAAATAAGGCCAACAACACAAACCAAGCCAAATGTAATCATAGAAACACGAATATCGTAATTCTTCACATGGGAAAGTTCATGTGCCATTACTGCTTCTAGTTCACTTTTTTCCATAATATCTAACAAGCCGGTAGTAGCTGCCACCATTGCGTGCTCTGGATCACGACCGGTCGCAAAGGCATTCGGAGCAGGATCATCAATCACATAAACCTTTGGCATTGGAAGACCAGTGGCTATTGTAAGATTTTCAACGACATTATACAGCTTCGGATTGTCGCTTTTTTTGATTTCATGAGCGCCGGTCATTAACATTGCAACATTCCCAGCAGCAAAATATTGGATGACTGCATAAATCAAAGCAAATACAATCACATAAATCTCTACCCATAAATTACGGAACAGAAACGCAAATACACCACCAATCAATCCGATCAAGACAATGAAAAATAATATCACAAAAATAGTATTTCTCTTATTGGCGGTGATTTGCTTCTGCATCATAAGGTTTTTGTCCTTGAAAAATTAGAACTTTACTTCAGGAGCATTCTGGATTTTTGCTTTTTCGTCTTCTGCAACATCATAATACTCGCGCTGCTTGAAGCCAAATCCCTTGAAAAGATTCAGCGGGAAAATTTTGATCTTCGTATTGAGCTCTTTTGCGCCAGCATTATAATATCGGCGAGCAGCCTGAATCTTGTCTTCTGTATCGGATAATTCTGTAGTAAGCTGTTGGAAGTTTTTATCAGCCTTGAGCTCTGGATAAGACTCGGACACAGCCATAATGCGAGAAAGAGCACCCATGAAAGATTTATCAGCCTCTGCCGTGTCTTTGATAGAACGTGCGCCCATCATCTTTGCACGAGCATCGGAAACTTGCTTAATTGCATCTGTTTCATGTTTAGCGTAACCTTTTACTGTTTCGACAAGGTTCGGAATCAAATCTGAACGACGCTTCAATTGGACCGTAATATCTGACCAAGCTTCGTTCACCTTTTCGTTAAGACGGACTAAACTATTATAATTTCCCCAGATAAATATAATTAGAATTAGTACGATAGCACCGATAATAATCGCAATGATAGCGCCTGTACTCATTTTTCCTCCTTTGAATATTATTATTACATCCAAACAAAGCCCAGAGCCCTATTTAGATATAATATATTATACCAAGAATGATATAATATAACAAATGAATTTACATGAACCAAATACATTGAAAATTCGTGCGCATAAGGTTCAAATTAGTCGAAAAATATCACCAACTAAAGTAATGGTAACAGGTGATTGGCATATTAGCCCTATTGTATCCGAGCGTCAGCTAAATTTCATCGAAGAAGCAATCAGTTTCATCAAGCCGGAGCTGATTATTCTGCAAGGCGACATTATTGATAGTCCTATTGAATTACAACGCGAAACATCACTCAAGAAACTAAAAGCTACTTTGCGGGCCTGTTCAAAAAAAGCTCCCACCGTTCTCGTTCTCGGCTCACACGATTTTATCACACCGACAAAGCCAGCAGTAATAATGAAAGATTCAGCTATTCCGGCATGGAAGAAAATCTGCAAGGAAACAAATGTTGAATTACTGATGGACGAGTGGTACGAAACTAACACGATTCGAATTTTTGGTGCATTTCAGGATGAAAAATGTATGATCACCGACAAGCTGAAATTTCGTGATAATCCAGAACAATTTTTACAGCAACTCAAAAATTATGATTTCTCAAAAATAGCTAAAAAATCGCCTGACGACAAAGTGAATTGGTTTGTTTCTCATGCACCTTATCTTAAAAAGCAATCTCAAGAATATCTCAAGCATTTTGATATTATATCGTTCGGTCATACGCACGGTGGTATCGTCCCAAAAGGGCTTGACGAGCTATTCTGTAAATTGCATATCCATCGTGGCTTGATTGCCCCAAATAGAACATTATTTCCTCGACGCGCTCGTGGCATATTCAAATTATCCGAAAACACTGCAGTATTGATAAATTCCGGAATGACCGGAGCTCAATTCTGTGCGCCAAGCTTTGCACAATCATTGAATTTTATTAAAGCGGCGGAAGTCGATCAAGTCGAAATATCTAGTTTCGATCCTAAAAACTAGACTTCGGCATGGTGCCGCAATCAGAAACGGTTTTTGAATAAATCGTCTGCGGCATCGCCCAGTCCACGAGCATTTCTTCCTGCTCCATATGTACGTATGGAATTGAAGGCGACCTTATTTCCTCCCAATCTATGCAAATAGTGTCCCCACTCGAATTCTTTATGTGTTCGAAAATCGGTGAAACTTTTGAAACATAATTGACGGCAAAAACCGTTCGCGTAGCGAGAGTAGCGACACCCAATATTAATAACGTGAATGTTCCAATTTTCACAGTGCGCGGACTAATTGTTTTCACGGAAAAAATTTGCAAAAATACCCAAATTATTATGCCTACAGCAAAGATATATGCTGGCAAGACAAGTCTTGTAGGGTATTTTATTTGTGACATTGCGAAAACATGCATAAAAATAAAAATAACTGATACTAAAACAAAATTTTTGTCGCTTTGATTCTTGAAAACCTTCCCAAATTTTTCTTTTTTTCGATGTATAAAAACATATATTAGAAGCGGCAAAGACACAATAGCAAAAGGAATTAAAAATCGTCCAAAATTGTAGATATTGTGGCTGATTATTTTTATTATTGAGCCTGGAATATCATTCCAAATCTCGCCCATAGGCAGATAATCGAACACTGTACGGTAGATCGGAGACGTATTATAATCACCTAATCCATTTCCTACCAGGTACATCAACGCTACTGAAGCTAAAATTCCTACTACACCTGCGAAACGCCACGACAAGAAAAACTGTTTTATCTCCTTCTGATGAATTTTCTTCGAAATAATTTGTATTATTCCGTATATTGCAACAGTGATTATGAATACGATCGCAGTAACATTCGAAGCGAAGCCAAAAACAAACCCCAAAATCAGCATCACAATTGCAAACCACCATTTTTTCGGCATTTTCCTCCCCCACAAATCTCGCAAATACATAATACCAAATAAAAGTGAAAAGAATGTTATAAATAAGTAATTATGAATTTTTGAAAAGCCCGCATAAAGTGTCAATCCGTTCGATGTCAAAAATATTATCAGAAAAATAATTAAAAATACGCTGGCATCCTTCAGGCGTAATTTTGGTCGGCGTCGCAAAGCGATATAAGTCGCCATATATATAATTGACCCTGCCGCCAGCACATCAATGATACGAAAAATAGTATCTGGTCCGAATTGATAAACATAATCAAAGACATTTATTATCGACCATGCATACATATCCGCAAGACGAACAGAATGGTTAAAGGCTGCGGCGGAATCACCAAAAATATCCACTGTGGACTTCGCCCCTTGCCATATATCTTCACCAGATGTGACAATCACAAAGTAACATACAATGAAAAACAATATCGGAATAAGATACATCAGGAATGAAATTGTTTTTTTCATGCGCGGTCGCATAGCTCGATTATACAATAAAAAACAGAGCGAGTGTGATACAATATTCTTATGAGGAAGAAGGTCTCTATTGTTGTTCCTGTGTACAACGAAGGGAGTGGGATTCGCAATTTTTTGGATCGCCAATTGAGACCGCAAATTCTTAAAATCGCAAAAACTGTCAATGTCGAGCTTATCCTTGTAGACGATGGTTCAGAAGATAATACTACCGACATGATTCGTTCGTCAACTAGTTTCAAAAAACAAGCGAAAATTACGCAACGTATTATCGCTTTTCCAAGAAATTTTGGCAAAGAAATTGCGCTCACTGCTGGCATAAAATATGCAAGTGGTGACGCTATTATAATGATCGACGGCGATGGCCAACATCCAGTTTCTCTCATTCCTACAATGATAAAAAAATGGGAGAGCGGAGCAAAAATCGTTACCGCATTACGCAATCAAAATCGCACAAAACACCGCTTTGGTTCCAAAATGTTTTACAAAGTCATGCATTTGCTTGGAAATAATATTACCGAAGGCGCTATGGACTATCGACTCATTGATGCTGAAGTTGCCGATCAATATCGCAAATTGACAGAACATAGTAGAATCACGCGCGGACTGATCGATTGGCTAGGTTATCCACAAGAATATATTAAGGCTGATATTAATGGTCGTGAAAGTGGTCGTGGTTCTTATAGCAAGAAAAAACTTCGCCAACTCGCCTTAGACAGCTTTGTTTCGATGTCAGCAAAGCCATTGATCATACTAGGGAAATTGGGCGGCTCAATAATGATTGTATCATTTCTACTCGGGCTTTTTGTTTTAGTGCAGCAATACGTCCTGAATGATCCACTCCAGCTTCAATGGAGCGGCGCCGTGCTACTGTGTATTTTTATTTCCTTCCTTGTTGGCGTTGTGTTGGTGTCCCAATCAATTTCATCGCTTTACATTTCGCACATTCATATTGAGACACAGAATCGTCCATTATTCATAATCGACAATAATAAATCCTACGGAATTAAGAAAAATGGCCGGAAAAATACTAATTAGTTTTGACATAGAAGAATTTGATTTTCCTCGCGAAAAGGGAGTAGATTTCTCCCTGGAAGAGGGAGTCAGTATTTCCGATGAAGGGTTAAAGAAGATTTTGGCAATTTTGAAAAGAACAAACGTAAAAGCAACTTTCTTCGTGACAGGAAATTTTGCAAGGCTCCGTCCGAATTCCGTACGTGCAATTGTCGACGCTGGGCACGAAGTAGGCGCACATGGTGTCGACCACTTTTCACCCGACAAATCTGATATTTCCGAAGCAAAAAGAATACTTGAAAGAATCTTAAAAGGAACTGGCGAGCATGCAAAAAAGGGCCATGGAGATGAATATTATCGAATTTGCGGCTGGCGTCAGCCAAGAATGCAAAGGATTGACTTCGAAGAACTTGCTCGCAAGAATTATTTATATGACTCCAGTATTAATCCTATTTTTATTCCTGGCAGATACAACCATTTCCACACACCACATTGTCCATATTTCGTAAAAACCAGCATCCGAGAAGGATCAAGTGCTAAGAAAAATCCGATCAAGCGAATCGTAGAAATCCCAGCGAGTGTCGCGACTGGACTTAGAGTCCCAATGTTCTGGCTTTCAATGCATAATCTTCCATTTCAACTTTATTTGAAGCTATCTAAAAAAGCGCTTCGACGCGATAATTATTTTGCAACATATTTCCATCCATGGGAATTTACAGATCTAGCAAAGTTTCCCTTCGTACCAAAATATATTCGTCATAATTGTAATGATAACCTCTGCGAAAGACTAGAAAAATTGATAATTGCATTCAAAGACGATGGTAATACATTTTTAACGATGAAAGAATTTGCTGAACTAGAGCTCCAAAAACAAAAAAGATCTCATTAGGTAAAAGGGTTCTGTCGGCAAAAAAGTCTCGTTCAAAAAGATCCCTTCCAGTAGAAAAGACCTTACGCAACAAAAAAGATCCCTTTCGGGGACTTTTTTGATCAATGGTAGCCGAGACGGGACTTGAACCCGTATGAATTTCTTCATTCGATTTTAAGTCGAACGCGTATACCAATTCCGCCACTCGGCCAGAAAAGTAAAGAACGAAAATTTATTTTCAGTTATTGTGGAGGCGCCGTTTTACCATAGGTAATCAAGGTGCCGAACACAAGAACGAAAATATATTTTCAGTTATTGTGGAGGCGCCGACCGGAATTGAACCGGTGTACAAGGTTTTGCAGACCTCTGCGTAACCACTCCGCCACAGCGCCATATAAACATTTTATCATAAATCTTGCCTAAAATCGAGATTATATGCTATAATACTATTAACGTGCGAATGTAGCTCAGTTGTTTAGAGCGCTTCCTTGCCAAGGAAGAGGTCGAGAGTTAGAGTCTCTTCATTCGCACCATTTTCGTAATGTAGAAAGTCAGGCTTATTAGCCTGATTTTTTATTGGTTCTATCGAGGTCATCAGCGTCATATTTAAGCCAAGCTGTTGGGCTCGTATAACCAATAAAAGTATCTAATTTACACGTTTTGGATAAACGTATAGATTAGATATTTTTAATAGCACCTTTAATAGTTTCTCCAAAATGTGGGATTAGTTACGTAAACAATATTAACTAACTCATAGGAGAAATATTATGAGAAAACCAATACAAATTAAGCAGCATAGCGGCACGACCATTATTCCGGTCCATTTCGCAAGGAGTTAATATGGCCGGTAAAGTTGCTACTACTAAAATTAAAGGAGGTGCAGATTACGCTAAGGTTGCGGATCGTCTGAACGAATTCCGTAGCTCTTATCCGAAATCTAAGATTTCAGTAAAGGTTAGGATCGACTCCAATGGGAATGTTACCCATGTGGCCTATATCTGGAAAGATAAAACCGTGTGTTACGAATTACTCAAAGCCGGTGTATCATCTCAAGATGTTTTAGAAAGTGCGGACGCAGAAGGATCATCTTTTATGTTTGCCGAAAGAGTGAAAACCGAGAAGGGCTACGAAAAGAATGAGACTATCGCAATCGGTCGTGGACTTGCCGTTTTAGGTTTTGCAACATCTGGAGAGATCGCATCTAGTGAGGAAATGGAAGAGTTCGAGGATTTTAAGAATCAGAAGGCCGAAAGTATGAAGGCATCGGTTATCGAAATGCTCGACAAGGCCAAGACCATCAAGAAGTTGCAAACCGTCTGGCTGTCGCTCGATGGATCTCAACGATCCGATAAGGATATCTGCGCCAAGAAAGACGAGATGAAGGAGAAACTCAATGCCACCAAAGTTAGAGTACCAGCTACAGCATAAGCCAAAAGTTCCAGAAGTTTTTCTCGAATGCTGTATGACAAACAACGAGGATAGGTATGTGGATGCAGATGGAATCGCAGAGTATTTCATGGAAGATTTTCCAAATCTGGGCGAAGAATTAAACGAATTAGTTTTAAAATTCTTCACAGACCTAGCCGAGAATTTCATCGTTGATCAAGTCAAAGATTATGCAGACGATTATTATGAACCATCAGCACGGGAAGAAGCTCTTGCTGATTTAAGAAGGGAGTTTTATGAAAGTCATCAATTTGCAACAGAATAGCGAAGAATGGTTAGAGTTTAGGAAAGGTAAGTCCGGTGGATCTGAATTTAAGAACATTTGGATTCCTGGCCTACCTACCAAAACCAAGATTCTTGAGAAGCTAGAAAAGTATTCGCCACTCGGAGCGACCGATAAGAAATTATCAGTCCGTGAGCTGGCCGATATGCTAGAGCCAGAAGAACTTGTGGATCTCAAACTTGAATCTGAGCCGAAGAAGCATTTCTACGAGATTGTCGCCGATCGTGTAGCTAGACCAATCACGCCGAACGATTATCTCGATCGTTTGGAAGGTCAGCCATTTTCTATGATGGCGCGCGGTCATATTTTGGAGCCAGAAGCCATTGCTGCTTTTGAAGCCAAGACCGGCAAGAAGGTTGATTCCGATTCTGTAGTCTGGGTTTCCGACTACGATGAGAACGCTTATGTCAGTCCAGACGGATGTATCACCAGCAAAGATGGCAAAGTTCGCGAAGCCTGCGAGGTCAAATGTCTATCTTCGGCTGAAGTCGTTAAGGTTTATGCCGACCAGCAATATCCGAAGGAATACGAGCCACAGGTTCTCAAGTATTTTATGGTAAATGATGATCTTGAAGTTCTTCATTTCATTGTCTATACGGATGTGATTCCTGGTCTTGAATTGCAGGTATTTGATATCAAGCGCAGTGACATTGAGGATCGCCTAACTGAAGCGAAAGCTTTTGAAAAAGAGATTTTGAAGAGAGTCAATAAACTCTCGCAACAAATAGAAAGGTTAAGTTTCTAATGAGTGCAAATTACGAGAAAATAGCTTCGCTCAAAGTGAAGAATGGAACTTACAAAGACAAGGATGGATCTGAGAAGAATCGCTATCACGAAGTTGGTGTTCTTCTCTCATCCCCACATGCTTCTCAGCTTTTGATTAAGCTACATGCCACGGCGGGTTCTGAGCCAAAACTCATTTCCGTCTTTATGGATGATGGTGTGAAGCTAAACTTGGATCGTGAAGAAGAAGTTCCAACGGACATTCCGGATGGTCCAGTAACTATGGATGATATTCCATTCTAATTATTCATGCTCTTTGGCATAAATGGGTAGGTTACGAGAACGTTGTTAATGCATCTAGGTCGCCGTAAATAGGCTCTATATGACCGGCCTCGCACCTTAAATTGGCGATCGTAAGTAATCTATTCAAATGTATCCGAATTATTTAGGTTCTTATCAAGTGAGGTAGCCTATCCATTCGTGCCAAGGAGTGAAGTGAGGTAAAAGTGAAGCAAATCAAAGAGAGCGACATTCAGATAATGGTTGCTGATTATTTAGTGATCCATTATCCGGATGTCGTTTTTCATTCGGACTTTGGCTCTGGCGTTAAATTATCTTTTTATCAAGCCAGTATGCAAAAGCGACAGAATGGCGGAAGACGAGCTTGGCCAGACATGTTTATCGCAAAACCCTGCGGCAAATATGCTGGTCTTTTTATTGAACTGAAACGAGATGGAACTCGCATTCAAAAGCGAGACGGATCGTATGCATCCGATCATATTTCCGAGCAAGCAGATATTTTGAGGCGACTAAATAAGTGCGGCTACTATGCAAGATTTGCTGTCGGATTCAACGAGGCAAAACAAATTATTGATGCCTACCTAGAAAATAAATGAAGTGAAAATATTGGAATTATTTGGGGGAATCGGAGCTTGCTCTAAAGCTCTTGAACGAATCGGAATTGATTATGAAATTGCTGACTATGTAGAGATTGATAAGTATGCTGTGGCTAGTTTTAATGCTATTCATGGAACGAATTTTGAGCCACAAGACATTACAAAATGGGACAAGGATATTGCCGTTGATCTCATCATGCACGGATCGCCTTGCCAGGATTTCTCTACTGCTGGTTTGCAGGCTGGTGGTGATAAAGGTTCCGGCACGAGGTCTAGTCTTATGTATGAAACTTTACGAATTGTTGAGAAGCTAAGGCCAAAGTATGTGATTTGGGAGAATGTGAAAAATCTTCTATCTAAGAAGCACCGACACAATTTTGATGCTTATCAGAAAGCTATGGAAGAATTGGGCTACAATAATCATTATCAAGTCTTGAATGCTCGTGATTATGGAATTCCACAAAATCGTGAGCGAGTTTTTACGGTTAGCATTCGCAAAGATTTGGAAGATAATTTTGTATTTCCGGAAAAGCAAGAACTCGTACTTAAACTCAAGGACATTTTGGAAGATGAAGTTGACGAAAAGTATTATTTATCCGACAAGGCTTTATCTTGCTTTATGTCCGATGGTACCGGTAACTATCCTAGGCGAGAGCGATTTTTGGCCAACATTAATCGCAAGAATCAGAATGTCGGTAATGCCGTTACGACTCGTGCAGGATCCAGACCAACCGACAACTTTGTGAAAGATTCAATGTCAAAGCAAGTGTGCAATCGTGCTGTTTCTGAAGGTTTTGTGAAGCCAAATGATGTGATTGAATATTCATATTCCAAGGCACGCATGGAAGAGATGGATTCTGGCAAAATCAAGACTCAAAATAGCTTACATAATGATTGTTTCAGCACGCTCAAAACTACTGCCGACAAGCTTGGTATTTGTGTAGCAAGCCGTGGTCGCAAAACTATTGATGGAGTTTTTCGCCAAAGGCTAGAACCGAGAAAGGACGAGCTTTCTAATACTTTAACTACCGTTCAGAAAGATAATCTTGTCGCACTTCCAGGTGCCTATGGCCGTAATTTTGGTAGCAAAGGTAAGATTGAAAACACAGAAGGAGAAAGCGGTACGCTTCAAGCGGCGATGGGTGAAGGCGGTGGCAACGTACCACTAGTCGTACCAAATTACAGAATCAGAAAGCTCACGCCGCTCGAATGCTGGCGACTTATGGGCTTTAGCGATTCTGATTTTTATAAGGCAGAGAAAGTGGTTTCAACAACACAGCTTTATAAGCAGGCCGGAAATTCGATTGTGGTTAATGTCCTCGAATCTATATTATCTAGGCTCTACAAATTGTAATTTATTTAACTTTCTTAATAGGATGCCTAATAACTGTTTTAAGTTTGCTAACATCACATTTTCTTGGATCACTTAAATATATTTCATGATGATATCTAGAATCTGTAATGTCTAATTCATATCCATTGTCTTTCATATACTCATGCATTGAATTAACTGTTTCAGGTTCATCATCATAACTTCCAAGATGCATACATTGAACACATATTCCCTCATCATATGTTAAAAATTCAACTCTTGAAAAATCTTGTTTTTTCTTTTTAGTTGCTTCTTCTATTGCCCAATCAAAATCTTCTTTTGTAACAAAATCTGGTAATCTTATTATTGAAATAAAATTAAGTTTATCTTTTTGATTGTAGTCCATTCCCTTAATTCCATCTTGCCACCAAAATCCTTCTAAAGGTGGAACTACATATTCAAAAAAACCATTTATTTTATGAGTTCCTTTATAACTCATTTTTATTGTATATGCAATTCCATATAATAATCCTATTGTATTTTGGTAATCTCCATTTTCTTCGTTAGGATTTCCTTTTCCTCTTACAGCTATATAATTCATTTTAGGAATATCTACTATACTTGGTTTATTTTTAGGCATATAAAATTCTTTATATTCTTTTTTATAATCAAATGCCATATTTATCAGCTCACTTTCAAATTACTATTCCTCGAAATCTTCCTCAACTTCCGTTTCGCCAAGATCGTTAAAATCTTCGTCAAAGTCATGGCTACATTTAAAGCAATGCCAGCTCGGTTCATTACCAAACACTTCGCATCCGCCAAGTATGACTTCTTTTCGGTCTGCTTTTTCAAAAGTTATGCCCGTGGGCATTCCAAATACCCATGGTGCTAATTTTTCGCCACATTTAGGGCATTTTGCATCATCAATTCGGATACCAACCACGCCATATTTTTCTTGTTTTTCTTTTGTATAAAATTTGCTAAGTTCAGATAATAATTCTTCTTTTGTCATTGATTTATCAGCAAGGATAGAAATATCAAAATCTTTGAATAACTCTTCAAACGACTTTGCTTTATACAAAGCCGTTACTTGTTTATTGCACCAATCAAAATCATCGGTCGAAAACTCTATAATATCGCCGATTTGTATTTTCTGGCGCTTCTCATCATTGAGCCGCAGTTCAATTCTTTTTGTGCCTTTATCGATGTAGTCAAAGTACCTTTTTTGGAGGTTCATTTGGTGGGTTTTCATATCTTTATTATACCATTTGTGCTATAATTAGAGTAGATTAACAGCGTTCAGAACTTTCTGGACGCTTTTTGTAGGATAAATATTTATGGAATCAATAATTTGTAGTTTAGTTACGGCCGCAATTCCTGCGATCGTTACTTTAATTACTTTTTATAGCCAAACTCGTTTATCTAAAAAACACGCCGCCAAGCAATCGATTCTTCAAATGATTTTGGAGGATCAACTAAATTGGGAACTATTCAGGAAATTTCCCACCAATTACGGAACGATTCAAGATGAGTATTCCGTTTATCACGATAATGGTGGCAACGGTGAGGTTACGAAGAAGGTTCATGACTACAATAAATGGTTCGAGAAAATAGAGTCCGATATCGCCAAAGGAGAAACAAATGGCAAAGGTAAAGTTTAAGGATCATTTTGATTGGAAGGGTGTTTTGATCATCATCGCTTCAATCATATTCGGTCTTATTGGTGGGTATGGTTTTAATCTTAGTGTAACTAAGGATCCGGAAACCAACGAAATCATTGTTGAGACAAACAATATCGAGTTGTCGGAAGATCAGACTAGGGCTACTTTAATAGAAAATGAAGACGGCAATATTGAAGAGATTGATGCTGTGACCGTTGAGGCTGTTGAATCTACGCAAGATGTAAAAGAATGCGCAGAAGGCGAAGAATGTGGCCAAGGTTGGTATGTTGATACGAGTTCGCCACAAGCATTCAAAAATGCTGTCTATGCTCAATGTGTTGATACTGATGGCTATTATGGCTCGCAATGTTGGGATCTAGGCAATTTATTCTGGCAGAATTATGCCGGTAGGACTTTATCTACTTGTGGAACTGGTGCGGCTAAAGGTTCTTGGAATTGTAAAGAATACAATGCTGGCGATGAGTTCGAGCTGATTTATGATCCAACTTCGCTTCAGGCTGGTGACTGGATCATCTTTACCAACGGGACTTATGGTCATGTTGGCATGGCGATGGGCGGCTACAATGATGGTTATATTGCTTTACTTGGTACAAACCAAGGTGGCTCTAGCTGTTCTGGTGGCGGATCTAGTGCGAATATTATCAACATTTCTCTCAAGAATTTTGGCGGTGCATTCCGTCCTAAATCTTACATTGTAAAGCCTGAACCAGAGCCAATTATTCCTATTTCTGGATGTATCAAATGGC
>JAZLJF010000013.1:0-3485 GCA_045597305.1 Candidatus Nanosyncoccus sp.
CGACGGTTCAAGTCCGCCCGGAGCCACCAGATTTGACGTTTTAGTAAGAATACCCGAAAGGGTGTTCTTTTTTAATCTGTAAATGAGCGGCATTTGGGCGGTTCCAAATTTTTCTCCGTCATATACCAAGCCGACTGGAAATAGCCATTTTTGGAACCGGAACCTAGTTTCTGGATCTTTGATATCTTCGAGTGTTTGTTTGAGGTTCGTTAATTTATCTAGTCCGAATTCCAGAAGCTCTTCTGCGTCATCATTGCTTGTTCTGATCGTTATTAATTCGCTTTTAATCTCAAGCTCTTCTTTATCGTATTTATCGAACATCTTGCGAGCTGAGACGTCCGGAATAACGCCATTGATTAATTTTTCGGTCAATACTTCTCTACTGGTCTGAAGTTTAGCTAGCTTATCTTCAAGTTGCTTCTTTGTTTTCTTGGATTCTTTTTCGACTGAATCAATATTGAGTTTTAGGGCTTCTCTCAATCCGTCTCTAATACCTTCGTTGATTTCTAGTCCTGAGATATATTCATCGAACTTAATATTTGTCCTTTCGACGTCATAATTCGCAGCATTCTCGCCTCGGCATTTCTGACAGCAGTATTTTGGGTAATATCCGTTTCTTCCTTTTGGTGAGCTAGCCGTCATTCTATGTCCGTGCTTACAAAATAATATCCCTCGTAAAGGATATAGTGGATTGTATTTCGAGTATCGGTTTCCTCGCTTCTTTTCTTTGGCTAGAATGGCTTGAACGCGATAAAAAGTGTCGCGATCTATTAGATGAGGGATAGTTGGGCTATCTATGACTAAATCAAATGCATGAATGATACCGATATAAATCTCGTTATGGATCATGGCTGAGAAGGTTTGCTTCGTAATTGGTTTTTCATTGATATCTCGAAGCATGAGGTTAACTTGTTTTCTAGCGTCTGCGCAGGATAGCCCGGCCTCTATTAGCTTCCAGGAGCTCGCTAGAGCTTGTATAAGGGCTTTATTAGGTGAAAGTAGTATATTTGGCTTATTGTTAGAATCTCTGCCATTTACGTACCCTCTAGGAGCCGGTCTTGTATATCTACCATTTCTTGCGGCTTCTATCATGCCATTCTTGCAAACTTTTGCCCTGTTCTCGTTATCGTATTGGGCGAAGATGGAAAGCATACCCTCCATAGCGTGGCCAGCCATGTCGTCATCGAACTGCTCCATGACGGAATATAGACGAATTTTAAGCTTAGCTAAAATCTGCTTAATCTCGTAATAATCGTTATTATTTCTAGCAAGGCGGTCAACTTTATAGATAATTAATGCGTCGATATTTTTACTATTTACGGCTATATATCGAAGCATGGCTTGTAGTTGGGTGCGATTTGCGTTCTTTGCGCTTTCGCCTTCCTCTACGAAAAACTTCATTATTTCAATGTTGTTCTTCTCAGCATACTCAAGAATATGTTTCTCCTGAACGTCCAGGCTGCTACCTTCGTCTACTTGGCGTTGGGATGAGACTCTAGTGTATGCTATGGCTCTTGTTTTCATGGTGATTCGTCTTGCTTTCCGTTATAATGTAATTCGATGATTATTTTCGCAATTTCATTTAATTCCTTTGCGATTTGTAGTTTTGTTTCTTTATCCTTCGCCCGTACTTTGCGAGCGATTTTTTGGATGTTTAGAACCTCGGTAGGCTCCATAATGTACTCCCCCGTTTTCGGGAATGTTGCATGCCTTAGAGCATGATATCGTTGGGGTGTCTAATTGTTGGTATTACCTCCGTTCTCAATGGTTTTAATACTATAGGATACTTTGACGCTAGGAATATCCAATATGCTTAATGATTTATTAATGTATGGATTTAGCTCGATTAATATTCTAGGTTTATTGGAGCGAATTTTGCTTAGATAATCCCGTAAAGTGTATGGATCGAAAATATATCCGCTACCGTCACTGAAGATTATTAGTGTTATTTCGAAACCATAAAATGCCGCCAAGAGTATTTCATCCATAGAGCCGGCGTTCTTATAGAAGGCCTCCTTTAGATGGATTAATTTCTTGGCGGTCATTCCAAATTCTCGCAATTCAACCAATAAATCGAAATATACCGCATCGATAAAGTTTAGCTTTCGCCAACCAGATTTAGCTTCTTTCTCCTTAAGCAAGCCAACCTTCACGAGGTAGACGGCTGTTCTAGCAGAGACATTAGTGCTACCTATACGAAATAAATCGTCATTGTGTAGAAAATGAATAATCTTTTCGCGATATTCGGCTTTGCTGTCGATTTTGGCTTGTGCTTCTTCTGATAATTTCGATATATGAATTGCGGGGTTATTTAGCATTGTGTTTTGCGGCTTCCTCTTCGTATAGGCGTAGGGCCTCGATTAAGTTTTTAATCATAGTATCTTTTGGATCATTCTTCATGATTACCTCCTTATTATAAGGTAAGTATATCTTTATGCTTAAAATATTACAATAGTGTAATGTTTTGGTCAGCAACTCCAAACACAAAAAGTCGCAACCTTTCGATTGCGACTCGTTGTGAATGCCGTGTTGCTTCCGTGTTTGTTGTAAATATTACAACAGCTAGATATGTTTTTTGAGTTCGTTGGCGATTCTTTCGATAATATGGGTTACCAAAGCGTTTCCCATTATAAAATATCGCTGTCTTTCAGGCATATCGGTCTTTGTCCAGTTGTCTGGGAAGCCGTTAATTCTTTCGCATTCAATAGGGGTGAGCTTTCTGAGCTTTTTTGTTTTTGGATCGCTTACCACGTGAGTACTTCTGTTTAATGAGCTTTCACTAGTTAGCATTGTCCTTGCGGGTTTATCTAATGAGTCTGGAAAAGCAATTGCTCCTTCAGAGAAAGTATATTTATATCCGGACGCTGATGTGCGCTCAATTTTCTTCGCTCCCTTTAGGTAAGTCCACTTTTTCATTTTGTCGTTGTCGATGAAATAGCGGTCGTCTACGCCTTCCTTTTCAATGATTTGAGAAAGGGGCGTGGGTTCTTCGAAGATTGGAGTAGTATCAATTGTGGTAATTTCCCCATTTATCATTACTCCTGCATTCCAGAATTGAGTTGAGAATTTTTCAGTTAATTCTACTAAATCCGCAAACTTCGATATGTCTGCTGTGCTTTTTCTTGTTGTTTCTTTTTGCTCGACAGGAAAGGCCGCTCCGAAGACGCCGTCTTTTTGTATCCAGCCGGCAGCTTCGTGGTGGTTTTTAATATATTCTTCGAGTGATGCGTGTAGCTTCGTTCCTCTTCTGTAGGCTAGAATAAATGTTCTTCTTCTGCGTTGAGCGTAGCCGTATTCAGCTGCATTGATTACTCTCCATTCAACAAAGTAATCCTCGTCTGCTAAGCAGCGAAGAATAACGCCAAAATCGCGTCCTCTTTGCTTTGATGGGGATTTTAGAAGTCTATCGACGTTCTCTAGTAGGACGTAATCAGGGTGGCGAAGCTTAATGATGTCGTTTATAGACCACCAAAGAACACCCTTCT
>JAZLJF010000014.1:0-7559 GCA_045597305.1 Candidatus Nanosyncoccus sp.
TCAACTGGTTCTTCTGGTTCCTCAACCGGTTCTTCTGGTTCTTCAACTGGTTCTTCTGGTTCCTCACCCGGTTCTTCTGGTTCTTCAACTGGTGCCATTGGTTCTTCTGGTTCTTCAACTGGTTCCTCTGGTTCAGCGTCCGGAACAAATTCGATAAGAACTTCATCGTATGATATTCCAATATCGCCGTAACCGTTCGCCGTGAGATAAGATACCTTATTACTTACTATGCCATTATTCTCGTCTGAAAGATAATTAAATCTAAAATACAACGTATCGTTTGCGCTGCCACTTTTTCCGAGAAGTAGTGGTGTTAGTAATTGAAAACTATCTGAGCTATTTCCAGGTGCGGTAATTTCAAGAGGTATCCAAGATTCCTCATCTTCTGGTGTGTAAGTATATGAAATCAGATTGCTATTTAATGGGAGGAAACCTGACTCATTGTTTTTGTCCTGCACGAAGGATGATAGATGTGTAAGATATAGATCATTCTCAGTGTCAATATTTTTTAGGCTAGACCGGTAAGCAATTAACTTATCTGAAATAATTTCACCTGAAGTTTCCGCATCCGCACTGATTGGCCACTCCATATTAGAAATTGAGATTTTTGTATTTGCTTCGGTAGTGCTTCTTTCTGCATAGAATAAATCTAGATTATAAACGCGATGTTTTTCTATGTTTGCGTTAATGAATACAGGTTTTTGATTATTTGCGGAAGATGTTATTGTTCCATCGGTATTAATAGTGAAATAGCCATCAAGCGCCGAATGAACGCCGCCAAGATCTAGCACTAATGTATCATTAAGGTAAACCCAGACGTCATCATCTCCTGAAAAGGAAAATGTTTCGCTTCCATCCATCTCAACCTTGATCGGAACCTTCATATGTGCTGTAAATGAGAAATTGTGATTGCGCGAATTCTGATCGTTTTTACTTATACTGTCGTTCGCCTTCAGTATATCATCAAGAGGAAAAATCTCTCGACCACCGTAAACGTACGTATTTGTGTTCCCTTGTCGGTTAAATAGAATTGTCCGGTCATATTTTTTACTAATTCCATCGACTTCATGAAACCATCGATAAAAATTATCTGTAGGTTGGACTGGGTCTTGCCCAAGAATGTCCTGGCTCGCTTTCTTTAAGCCTGCTTTGGTAGCAGCAGATGAGATCTCGAAAGATGGGATAGGGAGGCCATCTGCACCGAGATGGTCCTTAACTATTCCCTGTTCTAGTGCGTCCGAGCATTGATTGCATTGACACCATTCAAATTGATGAGGTGTAGACTTGCAGGTATCCATTTTCTGATCGAAATAAGTCATGCCTATGGTAATAGTGTCAGGATTGCCTACGGAAGCAACTTTCCATTGGCTCGGTATTCCGTTGTTATCTGAGAGTTTTTCCAAAGTCAACGCACGAGCTGCGCCAGTAATTGCAATTGCAAATAATGAAAAGGAAGACAGCGCTAATAATGAAAGAGAAACTAGTTTTAGCTTATGTAGTCCAGTATGCTTGGGTAATTGCTCTTTTTCTACCTTAATCGAACCTGTTTCGTTGTTCACGATTATGACCTCCTGTTTTTTTATTATTTTAATACTTATGATTTATTCGTCAAGTAGATTTTTGGCTTGTTTTTTATCGTACTTATGTTAAAATCATTATAAGATAGTGAGGTAAAAGTGCAACTAATTCCAATATTATTAAATCTAGCTTGTGCTTTGTTTATTTTTTCTGCTTTTATAATATTAATTGGCAGCAGAAAAACATCAAGAATCAAGCCTGTCCTCTTCTTTTTCGCACTTATATCATCTGCGGTGGAGATTTTCGGAGTTCAGATTAAATATTTTGATTTTTTTGGCTTAGAAAAAAATGCCAACATCATTGAACCTATATTAGTTATTTCCAGTATTGTTGCGGTACTATGCTTACTACTAATAATAGAGTGGCTTGCTTTATTTGGTAAAAATCGTCATGCTAAGGGGTGGAGAATAATATTCCTAGGGTCGACTTTGTTGGGCTTTTCTTTTTGCACCACGATGCTTCCAGACCTATTCGGCTTAAGTGGAGTTATTTTTCAGATAATTGCAATCGACCTTTTTTTCTACGCTGTATTACGATATAAAATATTCGATCTATCCAATAAGTCATTAAAAATCTGGTCATATTCTATCCTTGCATTCCTATCGATTGTTTCATATATTGTTGCGTTTTATTTTATTACTAAATATCTATTTCATGTCGAGTCCTCGACTGAAATTTTAGCCTTAAATCTTGTCATGATTATTATTATTGTCATTATTTGGCCTATTATTCGAGAGGTTAATATCGACATATCTTCCTTAATTCAAATGAATGACGTTAATTTTTCGTATATTATAAAGAGATTAAATAAAATGGCGACACAAAATGTTAAAATAAAAGATTTGGCGATATTTTTGGCGGATTATCTGCATTTTTCAAGCGTTTCATTTATTATTAATGGTAGGTTCTATTCGTCTGATCAGATTAATATTAAAAAAGATCAGATTTTTACAATTTCTCGCTTGTCTGAAGAAAAGAATTCTATTTGGCAAAACATTAATGGTGAATCAAAAAACATCCTAGAAAAGAATAAGATACAGGCAGTAGCGAAAATTCGTGATGCTAAGGGGCGGCCTTTTGGACAAATATTAATCGGTAAACCTGCTGGTAAGACGAAGTTAGAAAAACGTGATTTAGTACAAATTGAGAAAATTCTCAATATTATTGCATCTATTATCGATTCGAAAGAAAGGCTGAGAAAGTAATGTCTGCTGCTATGCTTCGCCAAACCAGAATGACAATTTTATTGTCGTTGAATGCGGCTGCTATTTTAATTGCGGGGATTTTAATTGCGAGCGCTATTGGTTTTGGTGGTGATGGAAGTTTCAGAGTAGTAGATGAAAAAAGCGACGAAGTAGATGGTAATATTGAGGATGTAAGTCTATTGGACCCTGTTTCTGAAGAAATAAAAGCAGAAGTAAAAGAGTCTCAAGCGACTGGCTATACTCGGAAGTCACCTAGTCGAATGAGCTTTGACTATGGCGAAGTATCGAGCAGTGGTTTATGGAGCACTGAAGCGGTAACAATTTATCAGACTGCGGATATTGATCTATGTATAAATGATAATCTTAGTGATCCAGGTGAAATGTACTGGCAAACAAGCGACCAAGGCGTGATTAAGGGGTTTTATAGCGAAGCCAGGACTAGGCTTGGATATGATTCTAATCGATGTCGATATCCTGCTATTGTTGGAACTGGTACTGTTGTAATAACAGCTGGTACCATGGATGGTATTCGAAGAGATACTATAAACGTTACCGTACTTCCACCACCTGAGGATCAATGGAAGCGCGATGTCCTTTCGTTAGTGAATGAGGAGCGCGCAAATGTCGGTCTTTCTGCTTTAACTTGGGGCACAACATGTGAATCTGCTGCGCAAATAAGGGCTCAGGAGAGCGTCGTAAAATATGACCATACTAGACCAGATGGTACATCATGGGAGACTGCCTGCCATAATTCCGCTGGTGGTGTTGCAGGTGAAAATTTAGCTGCAGGAAATACGGCTGTATCGCCTGAAACTGTTGTCCAAACATGGATGAATTCCGAGACACACCGAAACAATATTCTGTCGGACAAGTTCACCAAAATGGCGGTCGGATTCGTATTTGATCCGAATGCTCCATATAGAACATACTGGTCACAATTCTTTAGTACTTATTAAGTATTATTATTCTCCGCGATCGCTAGCTTTGATTAATCTCTCTATGAATGATTCTGCTTCTGCATTATTCATGAGTCTTGTTTGATAACTTAGATCATAAATAGTCGGTGTAAGGCGAGTTTGGATGAGTTTTCCCTGATAGAAGTAGTGAGAAAAAATGATACTTCTTTCTGTTCCTGGCCAATATGTTTGGTCAAAGAAGAGGTTGCCTGTACCATAATAAATGAACTTTCCATTGTATATTTCGAAAGTTTGTGGTTGATGTGCTTGTGTTCCAAGGATAATATCGGCACCCATATCTATTATTGACCTGAAAAATTCTTTTTGGTTGTTTATTGGGTAATCGCATTCTGGCATTTCTTCGCCCTCATCAGGATAGGAATAGCATTCAAAGAATTGTATGTCGACAATTACGATATTTCCTCTGGCTTTTGCTTCGTCGATTTGTCCTTTAAGAACTGATTCATTGTAGATATTTGCGCCTGGGTGGTCGCCTGAAGCTCCTTGTCCATTAGATTTTGTAGAGGTCGATTCATTAATACCAATCATAGTAATTTCATTCCCTTTTTGGGAGATATGGATAGGAATTGCAGCTTGCGGCTCATTGATTCCTCCACCATAAGTTTGCATACCGTTTGCATGGTACTTCTCTATGCTTGCAATATTGTTTTCGGTTCCCCAGTCGTTGTTATGATTTCCGGTGAGCTCGACTATGTCGGCGCCAATCGCGGTCAAAGCATCAAACATTGCTGGTTTTGAGCATAATGCTGTCGATGATGAATTCGTGCAGTCATCTGCAAAACTCACTTCATTACTAATATGTGTATAATCTGCAGATTTTAGATAATCAGCGATATTTTCAACGAAATATGAACCACTTCCGACTTGTCCAAGTGTATTCAACATTCTTCTCGACAGGGCGGTTACACCGGTTTGTCTTATAGAAAGAAGCGTCTTGCTATCTGGTAATGATTCGACGGAATCTGAAATAACGTCGAAAGCTTTATTTGTATCTTCGGATTCAAGATTAAGTACGCGAAAAACTGCGCCTTTCATGGTGTAGTCAATATTTTCTATATCATTTCGAGAGAGATAATCTAGTGCGTATTCATTGTCAATACTTAGGACTCGTAAATCTGGGCTCAAGTCTCTTATTGATAGTAGAAAAATCGCGTCTTCTTTTTGATCCTTTGCTTCTTCATATGATAGAATTGGTAGTTCTTTTACTGAATCTGATGAGATATTAAGAATTGGACTATAGAATGAAGTTGCCGGAAGGAGAATATCATATAATATTGAATTTTTACACTCTTTTTCTTCAGTGCTGCACTCTATTGTTTTATCTGAATATGAAAGTAAATTTTCGGCTGAAATTTTAAGGTCGGAAGATAAAGTGGCGTTTTTGAATATTTCTTCAAGTTTTGATTTTTCGGATTCTGATAATGAGGTGTCGTAGGATATTGTGGATGGAATAATTATAATTTCTTTTTTCATTATTTTATAAAAAATTAAGATGACGGTTCCAGCAGCTATAAGAAATGCAAATAAAATGAACATTATTCTTAAACGTGGACCTCTATTTCTTGAATGGGTAGAAGGTCGATAAGTATGCTGTGCTATCATGAATTAATTATAGCATAATAGGGTGTATTGTAATATAATAAGCATATGCTAAATAAGCTAAAGAAGTTTTTTTCAAGTCTATTCAAATCGCGAAAGCCGCTTCTCGAATATGAAGGAAATATATCCTCTCCAAATGGAAGGATAACATGTCGATTAACACTGAAAAAAGGACAGTTTTACTATTCCGTTACTAGAGACGAAAAGGCTGTTATTCGTGACTCTCGGTTAGGAATTAATTTACGCGGTGATGAGCCCCTATATAATGGCTTAATGCTTGTTCGATCTTTAAACAAAAGTTTTGATGAGACGTGGGAAACGAAATGGGGCGAAGAGCATTTTATTCAAAATAAATATAATGAAATTACTCTATATCTTTCAGAAACCGGTGGGAAAAAACGACTTTTCACGCTTCGATTTCGTCTTTTTGACGACGGCGTGGCCTTTCGCTATGAGATTCCTCCTCAGCCTGAATTCCAAAACTTGGTTGTTGCCGATGAATTGACAGAGTTTAATGTTGATTTTAATGGCTATGCTTGGCATATCCCAGCTTTTCAACCAGATCGTTATGAATACAATTATGAGAGAAGCCCAGTTTATGAATTAAAACAGTCCGTTCATTCGCCTTTAACAATTGAAACTCCGGTTGGATGCACGATATCGATTCATGAAGCAGCACTTTATAATTATGGCTCAATGACCCTGAAGTTAAATCAGGATAATGTGCTCTCAACGGATATTACGCCACTTTCTGATGGTGCTAAGGCTTATGTCGAGTTACCTTTTAATACGCCTTGGCGTGTAATAATGATTGGCGACAGTGCACTTGACTTAACCACGAATCGAATTGTCTTAAATTTGAATGATCCGCCGAAAGAAGAATTTGACTGGGTGAAGCCTCTAAAATTTATGGGAATTTGGTGGGCGATGTATGTAGGTGAATATACCTGGGCAGAAGGTGAACGTCACGGAGCAACAACAAAACACGCCGAAGAATATATCGATGCTTGCGAAAGATTAGGCATTAAGGGCCTTCTTGTTGAGGGGTGGAATAATGGTTGGAATGGTGATTGGCTACAGAATGGACCGACGAATGACTTTATTCATTCCTCAAAGGATTTTGATCTGGAAGCCGTTGCGCAATATGCACAAGAGAAAGGTATTGAATTGGTTGGTCACCATGAAACAGTGGGATACATCGATAATTATGAAAGACAAATTGAGGAAGCATATGAAGAGTATGCAAAAAATAACATCCACTATGTCAAGCCTGGATACGCTGGATCATGGATGTCAATTCAAGGCCGAAGAGAATTTCATCATTCACAAGCTGGCGTGCTGCATTATCAGAAAGCACTTGAGCTTGCGGCGAAGTATCACATAATGCTAGATGTTCACGAACCGATTAAGGGTACAGGAATAGAGAGAACTTGGCCTAATCTTTTGACTAGAGAAGGTGCTCGAGGTCAAGAATACGAAGGTGGAGCCCTCTATCCATCGCATGCAACAATTCTACCTTTTACGCGCTTACTATCTGGTGGAATGGACTACACGAGTGGGATTTTTGACGTGACAAATAACGTTAAAAGAATGGCTACCACTATCGCAAAGCAGCTAGCTTATTACGTTACAATCTTTTCTGGAATGCAGATGGCTGCGGATCGTCCAAAATTCTATGAAGAAGTAAATCCGCAAGCATTTAAATTTATCCACGATGTTCCTGTCTCCTGGGAAAAGACTTTTCCATTGATTGGCCAAATTGGTCAGTACTATGTCGTTGCAAGACAAGGACGCGATAGTGAGGATTGGTATATTGGTGGTGTAACTAACGAGGATGCCCATAGAGTACGAGTGAACCTTGATTTCTTGACTCATGGAGCGGTTTACCAAGCAGAAATATATCGTGATGGAGAAAATGCACACTACCGAGAAAATCAATTGTCTATCATAATCGAGTCTAGAAGAGTTGGAAAAATGGATTATTTAGACATAATGATGGCTCCAGGTGGTGGATTTGCAGTTTCACTAAAGAAGATATCTAATAGTTAATTACCCAGGGATGGCTGGACATTTACTGATTTTGTTCGCAACTGAACTCACGTCCGAATTTCAGTAATAAATCCAGTCGGACTGCGCCGGTATTACAGTACCGTACTCGTCCGTGGATTTATCACCTTATTCGGGTTCGTTCACATCCGAA
>JAZLJF010000015.1:0-15888 GCA_045597305.1 Candidatus Nanosyncoccus sp.
GGGTATCAATGGCCACTACTGGTCTTCTACTGTAGTTAGTAGTACGAATGCTTACGACCTGAATACGTGGTCTACGGGTATTCGCCCTGCGCGTTCGCTTAATAAGCCGTACGGCTTCGTGCTTCGTTGCGTCACCAGGAAAAGAGTTTTTCATCGACGGCACCGACGCCAGTGTTTATACTACCGGTGATGACACGAAGAGTTTAGTGCAATATAAAGATGGAGGTCGTTCTCGAGATCGTACCTACTATGGTATGGGCTGCCCGAATGTTTGGGGAACTGGTGGCGATGCTGGCTCCGATATTCCATGCGTAGCTACTGGACGTATTGTCAAAGATGGTAATAATGAAGATCAGAAGAATGGTACCTATTACCACTTCCAAGCTGCATCAGTTGGAACTGGTAGTACTATCACTACTAATAATGCAAACACTCCTGATACCTTCTGTCCACTTGGTTGGCAATTACCTTACACTGGTACATCTGGAGCATATTATAATCAATCTAAATCTTGGAAATATCTTTTCGATAGCTATGGTATTACCTATGATGATGGCGGGGCAGCTCAAGTAGCAAAAATCAGGTCTTATCCGTTTTCCTACGTTTACTCTGGCCGCTACCACTGGTTTACAGGTCGTCTGTACTACCAGGGTGGCAGTGGCGACTACTGGTCTTCTACTGTAGTTAGTGATACACATGTTTACTACCTGAGTACGTTCTCTTTGGCTATTCGCCCTGCGTCTTCGGATAATAGGGCGGTCGGCTTCGCTCTTCGTTGCGTCACCAGGAATTAGTATCCTGTCAAATGGTGATTTTTGGATGGCTGGGGCATTTGGTGATTTTGTTCGGATGTGAGTTCAGTTGCGAACAAAATTAGTAAATGTCTAGCCAACTATTAATAACTTAAATATATTATTAGAGGACAGAACAGTGTGATATAATAGTAAGAAAATCAGAGGTAATACTGTATATGGTAAAAAAGAAAACGTCAAGAAAAAGGTCTTCGCGAGTTGGCTCGTCAAGAAAAACCCGTGAAGTTGCACCAGAGCATGAGTTGCCGGGTGGTTTTTGGCGACAAGTAGTGGCTGTTTTAATGTTGGCGCTAGCTGTTTTCTTTGTGATGACTTGGTTTGGCAGTGGTGGTAAATTATTGAATGATGTAGACCAGGGTGTGTTTTATTGTATTGGATATGCGAAGTACCTAGTGCCAGTATTACTTGCATATTTGGCGATTAAGATTTTTAGAACGCCAGGGAATAGATTGCCTATTGCAATGTGGATTGCATCATTCTTGATGATTGCATGGGCTTCTGGTGTGATGGGTATACCAGCGATAGGACAGGACAATCCGACGGGCGGAGTAATAGGAAGCGCTTTGAATAATATGGCGACGCAGATTTTGGATCCAGGTGTAGCGGTGTTTATTTATTTGATATTGATTTTTATTACGACTTTATTTATTTTGCAACTTTCTCCAGTGACGGTATTTAAAGCGATTATAGGCATGTTCCGTTCTACGAAGAAGGAAGAAGACAAAGCTAATGAAAGATTGATTAAAACCGTGAACAAAAAGCCGAAAGATGAGGGCTTTGAAATTCAAATTAATTCTGGCGTTGCAACAGTGTCTGATTCGCCAAAGCAAAAGCCATCATTGGCAAAGCCTGCAATTGCTAGGGCTGAGACGACAGTAGAAAAAGCACTAGTGTCCGTTTCTGATCCAGACTGGAAAATGCCAAGTATAGAATTATTAGAGAGTAAGCAGTCTCCAGCTGATCCTGGCAACCACCAACAGAATGCGTTTATTATTAAGTCGACACTTTCTGAATTTGGAATTGATGTCGAGATGGAGGGGGCGAACGTTGGTCCGAGAGTTACACAATATACGATGAGACCACCTTCAGGTGTGAACTTGTCAAAGATTCTTGCTCGAGACAAGGAGCTTGCGCTCAATCTTGCCGTAGATAAGATACGTATTGAAGCACCAATTCCAGGAACGAGAAGCGTTGGTGTGGAAATTCCGAATGTAAAGGCGGCCGATGTTCGTTTACGCGGAGTATTAGAGAGCAAAGAATGGAAGGAAAGCGATGATCCGCTCACTTTTGCCGTTGGGAAAGACATTTCTGGTAAGAGTGTCGTAGCAAATCTTGCGAAAATGCCGCATTTATTGATTGCTGGTACCACTGGTTCTGGTAAGTCTGTTATGACGAATACACTAATTTCTTCACTCTTGTACCGTAATGCTCCATCAGATATGAAACTTATAATTGTCGATCCAAAGCAGGTAGAAATGGTTCAGTATAATGACATTCCGCATCTGCTTACTCCTATTATTACATCTGTTGATAAGGCCCTTTCGGCAATGAAATGGGCAGTAAGCGAAATGGAACGTCGTTACACCTTGATGGCAGAAGAAAAAGTGAAGAATATTGTCGATTATAACAAAAAAATGACAAGAAAGGATTCGACCACAGTTGTTAAGGATGAAGATGGAAACGAGCAAAAACACGATGGTGGAAAGATGCCGTATATTGTGGTAGTGATTGATGAGATGGCTGATTTGATGATGATGGCAGGTAAGGATCTTGAGATGTTGATTGTTCGTATTGCACAGAAAGGTCGTGCATCGGGTATTCACTTGGTACTTGCTACACAGAGGCCAGAGGTAAAGGTCATTACAGGTTTGATTAAGGCGAACATTCCTGGTCGTATTGCTTTTGCCGTCGGTAGTCAAATGGATTCACGTATTATGCTTGATATGGGTGGTGCTGAAAAATTGCTTGGAAAAGGTGACATGTTGATGCTTACTACAGAAATGATGGGGAAGCCACGACGTATTCAGGGTGCTTGGGCTAGTGATGAAGATGTAAACAATCTGACTGATTTCATGCGAGAGCAGCGTCCTCCAGAGTATAACGACGAAGTGATTTCTCAGGCGGTACAAATCAAAGGGCTAGGACCAACTGATGGTGGAGCGATTGGAGATTTGGGCAGAAAATTTGATCCAAATGATCCAGTTGTCAGAAAGGCGGTCGAAATTACATTGTCAAAAGGGAAGTTCTCGACAGCTAGCCTACAGGCATATTTAGGAAAAGGTCACGGATTCGTAGCTGGTCTTGCAATTTGGCTCGAACAAATCGGAGTAATTGGTGAACCAAACGGTAATAAGCCACGGGATGTCTTGATTTCTTCAATGGAAGAGTTTGATCAGTTAGCTGGGGCATAAGGTAGGGCATAAGCTGTGGTATTATTCTCATGCTTTTGTTTTTTTGCTAAAAACTATATATTTTGTTTAGGCTTGGATGAAAAAAGCTAATAGCACATTCTAGCTCAACAGATACAATAGTAGTCAAATGCTTGCAAAAATCACTATTCTGGTGTATAATAGTCCCGATAATATTAAACACTCAGCAAGTGAGCTTAGAGCTGCATTTGCTTTAACCAAAGGAGTAAAAAGTGCGCCAGTATGAACTGACAGTATTGATTCATCCTGATTTAGAGATGAATCTTCAACCTGCTCTTGACAAGATTTCTAAAATCATTGAGGACGCAGGTGGAAAAATCACAAAAGAGACTAACGAAGGAAAGAAACGTCTTGCATATAAAATTGCTAAGCAAGATTTTGCGGTCTATTACTATTATGAGCTAGACCTTCCTTCCGTCGAGGATCATAATGTTGTAAAGAAAATTACGAGTAGCCTCGATATTGCAGATGAAGTAATTCGTCACCTCTTGGTACTTGTTGATGACAATCGTCGTAAGGCTATTGAACGAAAAGCTCAGAAAGAAAAGGAAGAAGCGGAGAATAATACTGCTGAAGAGTCAAAAGAGGACAAGGAGGAAAAATAATGGCTAGAGGCTTTTCTAAAGTCGTTGTAATGGGAAACGTTGTTCGTGATCCAGAAACAAGATCTACATCCACTGGGAACAGCATTACGACATTTTCCGTTGCGGTAAATCGTCCATATCGTGGCTCCGATGGTAGCTCTAAGGAAGATGTATCTTTCTTCGAATGTTCTGCTTGGGGAAAAATGGGCGAAACTATTGCTCAGTATGCAAAAAAAGGAAGCGGTATTCTGATTTCAGGACGTCTGAGCCAGACATCATGGGACGATAAAAATTCTGGTCAGAAGCGTTCAAGAGTAGAAATTGTCGTAGAAGATTTCAATTTTGTAGGTGGAGCAAATAGTAACCCTAGTGACAACTCAGGCACAAGAAGCGCGAAAAGATCTACTAAATCTTCATCGACCGATGGTGTCGATTCGGAACCTGAGATTGTTCCTGATGATATTCCAGAAGATGATGGCGGTGAAGTATCATTAGATGAGATTCCATTTTAATAAGTAATTAATTAAAGAAAAGGAGAGGAAAATGCACAAAGCAAAATATGATCCAAATTTATACTTTGACTATCGTGATGTAAAAACAATCCAAAGATATGTTGATGCTTATGGAAGAATTGAGCCAATTTCAAAGACTGGCCTTACTCAGAAGCAACAGAAGCAGTTAATGACTGCTGTTAAGCGTGCACGTCATTTAGCTTTACTTCCATTTGTGGGTTAATCATTTTTAAAGGAGTAAATTTATGTACGGTCCAACAGATTTAAAGAAAAATGTGCTAATAACACTAGATGGCCAGCCATATAAGGTCGTTGAATATTCACAGAAAGTAATGGGCCGCGGTGGTTCAATCGTGAATGTTAAAGTAAAGAACTTGATTACGGGCGCATTATTGCCAAAGACTTTTAAAGGTCAGGAAAAAATTGAGCCTGCAGAGGTGTCAACTAAGAAGGTTCAATATCTTTATAAGGATGATGAAAAATTTTATTTCATGGACCCAGCATCTTTTGAACAATATGAGCTTAATGCTGATATGGTAGGAGATATGGCTGACTTCATGAAGGATGGCGATGAGATGGAAATTCAGTTCTATAATGGAACAGCAATTAACCTCGTATTGCCAAAAAATCTTTGGTTGAAGGTGACTTATACTGAAAACGCAGTCAAAGGCGATACGTCTACATCTATCACAAAAGATGCAACACTTGAGACGGGTGTCGTCGTAAAAGTTCCTGCTTTCATTAAAGAAGGCGATATTGTTAGTATTGATACTGAAACAAGAGCTTATCGCGAGCGCCAAGGTAATAAATAGTGGGTTTTGTAAGTCGAGCAGAGAATAAGTTAAAAGACGCTGCGGAAGCATTTAAGTATGATTTTCGCGGAAAACTTGTTCTCGATATCGGCTCATCTACGGGCGGATTCACGGAATACGCCCTTTTTCGAGGGGCAAAAAAAGTAATTGCAATCGAAAAAGGTACAAACCAGATGAAAGCCCCACTTCGGTTTGACCCAAGGATAGAATTGCACGAAAAGACGGATATTTTTGAGGTAAATGTATTAGGTCCAGATACGATTTTGGCAGACGTTTCATTTATTAGCTTGAAAAAAGTACTTTTACATGCGAAATCCAATTTCGTAAGCAATAATCCTGACTTTCTTGTCATGCTGAAACCGCAATTTGAAGCCCAAAAACGTCAGCTGAATAAGGGTATAGTAAAAAACGAAAAATTACGAAGAGAAATAATACATGATTTTGAGTCATGGCTCAAAGTGAACGGCTTTATTATTCTAAAAAAGCGCGACAATGATTTTCTTGGTAAAAATGGAAATAGGGAACGATTCTATTGGCTAAAAGTAACTCATAATTCTTGACTAATTTATAGCTTGTGTCTATAATAAAAGCATGAGCTTATTGCATGGAGTGGGCGAATTCTTCGCTTTAGATATTGGGACCAACGCTTTGCGCTTGATTCAACTTGACGGAGACTCAAAACATGGGTTTCAGCTGTCTCGTTATGCTTATGTTCCAATTGATTCAAAAATCGCACAGGACATGAGTGAATCTGGACAGAAGAGGATGGGCGAAATTATTTTGGGTGCCATGAAGCAAGCTGGTATTAAGACGAAAAACATTGCGCTCGGCCTTCCGGCGGGGAAAACTTATACCGCTATCATAGAGGTACCAAATCAAACCGAGAAAGAACTAAAGAAAACGATTAAATATGAACTTGATCAATATATTCCTATGGCTATAGAAGAAGCCGAGGTTGATTATGCAGTTCTTGGACCTAGCCCAAATGATAATACGAAAGCAGAAGTTCTACTATCTTCTTGCTCAATGGACTATGCTGAAGGTCGTATGGAAATGATTGAACGGGCTGGTTTAAATATTGTCGCACAAGAACCTGAACCAATTGCAATGACACGTTCACTTGCGCCTGTCGGCTCACAGGATGCAAGGGTGATCGTTGATTTAGGCGAAGGATCTACAGACTTAGTTGTTGTCTATCAGGGTGCACCACGCCTTGTTCGATCTATCCCAGGTGGATTGTCTGCACTTGTCAAGACAGTGGCCTCTACATTGAATGTAAAGGAAGAGCAAGCACGTAGATTTATTTTGAAATTTGGTCTTGCTCAGGATAAGTTAGATGGCCAAGTTTTTAAAGCACTGGATGGGAACTTGGATAATTTTGCTCAAGAGCTTACGAAGTCGATTCGATTTTTCCAGAATAAATATATTGGTGCGCCCGTTTTGGGGATTGTATTGTCTGGTTTCGCAGGTGTTATTCCTTTCATTGCGGAATACATAGAAGTAAAAACAAATGTTCAGACTATACAGGGAAATCCATGGCAATTAGTGCAAGTTACTCCAGAACAACAACAAGCCCTCATGAGTGTAGCTTCTGAGTTTTCCGTAGCTATTGGGCTTGCCGAAAGGAGTAATGTATGATGCAGACGATTTTACATTATCTTCAGCCAATTTTGGACAAGATAAAAAAAGAGTGGAATGCAACATTAAAGAATTTCGGCATCAAGCAAAAAGAAAAACCTACCGTCATGGTAGAACAAAATTCTAATTATGAGATTAACCTTGTTCCTGATGTAAAACGTCAGATGATTAAAGCGATGCGTTTTCGCAATATCATGCTTTTCATTTGTATAGTTGTGGTATCTTTTGCAGGTGGTGTCGTAGTGATCACTGCAAGTATTTGGGAGGGACAGAATATAGCTATGAGCTCGCAGGATGCGAGAATGAAATTAATGTCAGAAAAGATTAATAGCTTTAGTAGTCTCTCAGATTTTCTTACCATCCAGACGCAGTTAAATGATTTGAACGCGATTAACACTAATAAAAAAGTACTATCTCGTGTATTTCCAATCCTGGGCGTAATTTTGCCTGCGGGCCCGGATAGGATAACTTTATCAGAATTGAATATTGATCTGAATAATAATGTCTTACGTTTCGATGGGCAAGCAGATGCAAAGGTGTCTCCATATATTGATTACCGCGTACTCGAATCCTTCACGAAGGGTATTTCACTCATGAAATATGATTATGGACGTTACGTTACAAAAGACGACGAAGAAATTCCTACTCGTTGTCTAGTCGAGACTGACGCGGATGGAAATATGCTTGTCGAGGAAGAAAAAGTTGATGCAATAACTAATAAATATGTATATGTCTATTGGCTTAAGGGTAAAAAGGGTTGTGATCCAGCTAGAGATGATTACATGACGGAAGAGGAGCTAGCAGAGGCTGAGAAGGATCTTGCCTTGAATGAAAATAATAAACAACAAGATTCATCAGAAAATGAAGTGAAAGACCAGGAAAGCAATAAAGAAGAGAAAGAACAAAAGATTCGTGACGAGTTTGATGCTAAGGTCGAAAAGATGAATGATTATGAGAAGACTTTGGCGTATAGCCAATTAGATAATGGCGCAAAAATGGAGAACGTTGATGTGGTGAAAATTTATCGTTCTCCAAAATTCTCTGATTGGTACAAGGAAGGCTATTTAACAGAAGATGGTAATATTAGTGGTGTCAATCATTTCGTTAGTGAATGTATTACCTATACAGGTGTAGAAGCAGGGAATAGTATTAAATGGACATCAAATAATGATTGTATGTTGGCGACTTCTGATGTTGTAATTCGTGATTCTTCAAACGGTCGCGACTCTGGTGGAAATTTAGTTCTTCGTTTCAATGCGACAATCACAGTCGACGAAAATGTATTCTTATTCCAGAACAAACATGTCATGGCAATTAGCCCAACAAGCCAAAATGTGACGGACTCATATCGACAAGTCGAGGGAATGTTTGCAGAACGTGCAGCTGATTGTTCTGACTCTGACGTTGTATGTACCTCGGCTACGACATATAAGCAGAATAATTCTACCGATTCTGATACTATTACGACTTTGAAAGATACAAATCCAAGTAAGACTAGTACATACGATATTACTTTTGATCCGCTAAAACCAGGTACAAAAGCAGCTGAAGATGATGGGGAGGAGGAGTAATGGAAAAAGATAGCAAAGATTTAAACCCAAATGGTCCAGCAATTTCAAAACGAATAAAGATTTCAAAAACACAGCAAGAGACACTATTGATTACTATTGTTTCTTCTACATTGCTTGGTATCTGCGGCGTTTTGCTTGTATTTTTCGTAAAATACATCAATTTTAATGGGAAAGTAATCGATGCGAAGGACCAAGCAATTACTGATTATGAATCGACAATCAAAAATATTGGTCTTTGTAAAGATTCGAACCGCGACGGTAAATTCTCTGATGATGAATTGAAGAAATGCAATCCGGATAGCCTCGATAGCTCAAGTATGCCGGGTACGCTTCGTTATAATGTACTTGTTGATATGGCAAATAATGTCGACCTTGAATCGGTCGCATCTAGCGTCCAATCCGGCTGTCTCGATAGTGACAATAAGAAGATAAATTGGCAAGAAAAATACGACCAGGCCAATGAAGACTCTCAGAAGTCAGAAGCATTAGCAATGGTGAAAAAATGTTCTTCTTTGCGAGTCGTTCCTGACGCATTGCCAGCTAGCGCAAATGAGCTAGCCCTAATGTCGAGCTTGAATAAAATATTCCTATTATCTAATTGGGAACCAGAATCATTATCACCATCTGGTAATGTTGCAGTTGATGACTCTGGATTATCTACGATTCCAGTATCGTTAGCCGTTGAAGCAGGAACAAAAACTACGATGAATGTATTGAATAATATTGAAAAATCGATTCGTACATTCGATTTAAGGAACGCTGTTGTAGCTTGGACAAACAATGACTTCCTATCATTGAAAGCGCAAGGTACCGCGTATTACACCCAGAACGCTGGAGTTGTTGAAACGAAGAAAATCATCACGGCAAACAGTAATACAAAAAAGGATAAAAAATGAAACAATCAGACATTTTTACAGTATTAATTGTTGCAACTGTAGGTACTATAGCGGCAGCTATCTTGTGTAATATGATTCTTGGCGATCCAAATGAGAAGTCCGTCACTTTCAATACGGTATCTGTCGTCAGCTCGTCGTTAGCTTTACCAGACGAAGAGGTATTTAATCCCGATGCAGTAAATCCAACTGTGGAAGTCTACGTAGGCGACTGTATTGACCAAGATCAAGATGGGACTTTGAATGACGAAGAGTTAAAAGCTTGTGGCAGGACTGATGGTATCACAAAACTAGATGATAGTAACGGGGATAGTAAAGAAAACGCCTCGGATGGAGAATAAATGGCTCTCCTTACAAAAGAAACACAAGATAAGGTGATAAAACTTCTTATAGATGAGGGTCTTGCAGATCCAGAAGTTATAAAGAGTTCAACTATTGAGGCTGAAAAAGCGAAGCAGCCGCTAATTGCCTATTTGACTTCAAAAGGAATAATAAATAATGAAATGGTCGCTCATGCTACGGCGGCAGTCATTGGTGTCCAGTATGTGAATTTAAAAAATGTAACAATGGATCGAGAGATCCTTCTGAAGCTACCGCAAGAGGTTGCTGAGCGTAGCATGGTCGTTCCTATTGGTGAAGCAGGAAACCAATTAATTGTTGCGATGATTGATGTAACTAATGTCCAGGCTACAGATTATCTTGCGACTTTGACAAGTCGCCCGATAAAGGCGGTCATGTCGAGTGAAGAGGGAATTAGGCAAGTACTTACTCAATATGTGGGGGACTTTTCTAGCGTACGTCAAGCTGTCAAATCTGCTAATTCAGAAAACCAGCAACTTCAACAGCTACAATCTGAGGTAAAGACTATTACACAAGATTCACCTATTTCTAAAGCGCTTACCTCGATTCTTGATTTTGCCGTCAAGTCAAAAGCATCAGACATACATATTGAGCCTCTTGAAAATTCACTTGTAATTAGGTGTCGCATTGATGGTGTACTACGTCAAGTAATGGAATTGCCAAAGACGGTTGAGCCTGCCTTGGTATCCCGTATAAAAATTTTATCCGATTTAAAAATTGACGAACATCGCGTCCCTCAAGATGGTCAATTTACTGTGGCTGTCGGTGAGAAAGAGGTTGATTTACGTATTGCAATTGCGCCTGTGGTTTGGGGTGAGCAAGTAGTCATACGTTTACTTGATAAGAGTGGAACTACACTTGATATTGAAGATATGGGCATGACGGGTCGTGCATTGAAAATGGTCGTAGATGGAATTTCAAAACCAAATGGAATGATTTTAACATCTGGGCCGACTGGTTCTGGTAAATCAACTACTTTGTATGCGCTAGTAAAAAGAATAAAAGACGTAAAGATAAATATTGTCACACTTGAGGATCCTGTCGAATACAAGATGGATGGGGTGAATCAAATCCAAGTAAATGTGGACGCTGGCTTAACTTTTGCGTCTGGATTGCGTTCGATTTTGCGTCAAGATCCAGACGTTGTGATGGTCGGGGAAATTCGTGATGCGGAGACGGCAAATCTCGCAGTGCAAGCGGCATTGACGGGACATCTTGTCTTCTCGACTCTTCATACGAATTCAGCTGCTGGTATTTTACCGCGTCTTATTGAGATGGGAATTGAGCCGTTCATGATTGCATCAACATTGAATACTGTTATTGGGCAGCGTCTCGTTCGCCGTGTAACGCCGAAGCGCACTACCTATACTTCGTCGGAGCTACAGACAAAGGAAATAAATGAAGTATTGGGTGATCTATTACCAAAGACACAGGAACAGGTTGCTTCAATGTCTGAGAGTCTTGGATATCAAGGTCTACCTGTGCTAAACTCAGAAGGTTATACACTTGTCAAAGGATTTGAGGATAAAGATTCGCCGGGTGGATATAAGGGGCGCGCTGGCTTATATGAGACGATTGATGTTGACGAGGATATTCAGAAATTAATTACAGCAAAAGCAACAGCAAATGATATTATGAAAGTCGCAAAGGCAAAAGGAACAGTAACAATGCGACAAGATGGTATGCTCAAGGCTCTGTCAGGTATTACTACGGTCGACGAAGTGAATCGCGTCTCATCAGACATTGCCTAGGCTATTAATTACAAAAATAATCTTGAAAAA
The DNA here is from genome assembly GCA_045597305.1 of Candidatus Nanosyncoccus sp. Classification (GTDB taxonomy): domain Bacteria; phylum Patescibacteriota; class Saccharimonadia; order Saccharimonadales; family Saccharimonadaceae; genus Nanosyncoccus. The sequence continues at coordinate 11,393 of JAZLJF010000015.1, forward strand.
CATAATCGGAAAGTGATATAATATAAATTATGGATAATAGTGGGCAATTAAATACACAAACAACGATACCAGTGTCAATGGGATCATCCGCGCCTGCAGATATGCCTTTGCCACCAGCACCAAATGTTCCGACAACAGGAGATTCAATGGGGATGCCTATACCTCCAATTTCTGCGCAGCAACCTACATCTAACTTTGCGCCTATGACTGGAGTAAATGGTGGAACTCAGCCATCGGCTCAGGCGAAAGACGATTCAGTCAGTCCACTTCTTGCTGCTGTTTCGAATACGCCGGACAAAGAAATGAGGATCGAGACCCTTCTGGAAGAATGTGTGAAGCGAAATGCTTCAGATTTACATATTCAGGTCGGACTACCTCCTATTTTACGTATTGATGGAGCACTTATTCCAATGGCGGGGATGTCCGTATTGAAGGAGGATAGTATCCAGAAGCTAATATTTGCTACGCTAGATTCTGAGCAACGTGAAACCCTTTCGAAGGACAAAGAGTTTGACTATTCGTTTGCCTTTGGTACGGCGGCCCGTTTCCGTGTGAATGCTTTTCAGGAAAGAGGTAATTTAGCAGCGGCTTTTCGCTTAATTCCGAATAAGATGCCGACTTTGAATGATCTCGGTCTTCCTCAAGTCGTTTCCACATTTGCCGATTTTCCGCGTGGATTAGTACTCGTGACTGGTCCTACTGGCTCTGGTAAGTCGACAACGTTAGCTGCATTAATCGACAAAATTAATCAAGAGAAGTCTGTTCATATTGTTACTATTGAAGATCCTATCGAGTTTGCCCATAAGTCAAAACGATCTGTCATTGTCCAACGTGAGGTACATTACGATACTTATTCATTCGGTAGAGCACTTAAGTCTGTGCTGCGTCAAGATCCCGACGTTGTGCTTCTTGGTGAGATGCGTGATTTGGAGACTATGCAAAGTGCTATTACTATTGCCGAGACTGGGCATCTTGTTTTCGCTACTTTGCATACAAATTCCGCTGCACAGTCTATCGATCGTATGATTGACGTATTTCCAGCTGAACAGCAACCACAGATTCGCTCTCAATTAGCATCTATTTTGATGGCTGTATGTTCACAACGACTCATTCCAGCAATTGGTGGAGGTCGTATTGCGGCTTGTGAGATTCTCGTTGCAAATACGGCAGTACGTTCCATTATTCGAGACGGAAAGACTCACCAGCTCGATACGGCTATACAAACGGGCATTAACGAAGGAATGCAAACAATGGATCGCACTCTTGCGAAGCTTGTTCACCAGGGAACAATCACGTTCGACAATGCATTAGAATACGCCGTAGATCCGAATGAGTTTAAGCGCTTAGCGAAAGGCTAAAAACTAAATGCGTCGTTTCAATTATCGAGCAAGGGATAGTAAGACCGGCAAGTCCGTCAAAGGTGCAATTCAAGCCGAAAATGAAATGGCTGCAGGAAAATTGCTCCTTGGGCAAGGTTACGTTCCAGATTCGATTATTGAAGAAGATGCTGATGGTATTGTCGGCAAGCTTCGCTCAAGGGTATCGGCAAAAGATAGGATAGTATTCACGCGTCAGTTTGCAACCTTAGTAGGAGCAGGTCTACCGCTGTCCAACGCTTTGCGTACGCTTTCAGAACAAACAGAAGCAAAAGGCATGAAAATGGTTATCGACGATATTTTGTCGATGGTTGAAGCGGGTAAAACGCTTCAGGAGGCTTGTTCGAAGCATCCTGAGGTGTTCAATAAGGTATATCTATCATTGATTCAGGCAGGCGAATCGAGCGGTACGCTTGATTTAGCTTTGAAGCGTCTTGCAGATCAGCAGGAAAAAGATGAAAGCATGATTTCTAAGATCCGTGGTGCAATGGTGTATCCAGCGATTATTCTTGTCGTAATTATTGCCGTGATTGTATTTATGATGGTGATGGTTGTTCCTCAAGTTGACAATCTTTATCATGACATGGGCAAGGAGCTGCCTATCGCGACGAGAATTTTAGTTCACGTGTCGAATTTTATTGTAGGGCAGTGGTATATCGTACTTGGTATTCTGGCGATATTAGTATGGGTATTTATTGAATTCCGAAAAACAGAGACAGGCGTAAAATGGATGAGTTCGCTAAAGCTCCATGTTCCAGTATTTAAGAATCTGTTTTTGCGACTTTATAATGCGCGTTTTGCAAGAACGATGCAGATGCTTTTATCGACTGGTGTAGCGTTGCTTGATGCGATGGATATGTCTGGTGATGCTGCGAATAATACATCTTTTGTTGAGCAAATAAAATTGGCAAAGGTTAAAGTTCAGGCAGGTAAACCTCTATCAGTGTCATTAAAAGATAAAAAATACATGATGCCTCTCGTACCACAGATGGCGTCCATAGGCGAGGAGTCTGGTAAAATTGATGAGATGCTAGGAAAAGCAGCGAAGGTATATGAAGATGAGCTTGATGAGCAAATTGCTGCAATATCAACAATGATTGAACCAATCTTGATGGTCATTATGGCGATATTGATTGGCTTTATTGTTCTTGCGGTACTTATGCCGATTTACTCTCTAGTGAGTTCCGTCGGATAATACTTGTGGCACGACGTGATATAATATACATATGTATGACATTGTGATAATTGGCGGCGGTACTGCTGGATTAACGGCGGCATTGTATGCACAGCGGGCAGGGAAGAAGACTATAGTGCTCGAAGGGAAAGCATATGGTGGGCAAATATTATATGCTGGTACGGTTGAGAATTTTCCTGGAATTAAACAAATATCTGGTAGCCAATTTATTGAAAACCTTGTAGGTCAGGTGAAGTCTTTTGGTGGTGAAATGAAGCTAGAAAAAGTGACAGAAGTTCGAGAGGTGGAAGATTGTAAAATCGTGCGTACGGACATGGATAATAAATACAAAGCAAAGGCGATTATTATTGCGACAGGCGAAGATTATCGGAAGTTAAATGCTCCTGGTGAAAACGAATACAATGGTCGTGGTGTATCATATTGTGCAACATGTGATGGCGAATTATATAGAAACAAAATCGTTGCAGTCATCGGTGGTGGAAATTCGGCAATTGGGAATGCATTGTATTTATCAAATTTGGCTGAAAAAGTATATCTCGTCCATCGCAGAGAAGAATATCGTGCCGAAGCTCATTTATTAAATAAGGCTAAAGCTAAGAACAATATAGAATTTTTATGTAATCAAGAAATCCTTGCTGTTGAAGGTGGGGAAAAAGTAGAAAAAATCAAGGTGAAAAATATCGAGAGCAATGAAGAATATGAAATAGACGTCGAAGGAGTTTTTGTGTCCGTAGGATATGAGCCACAGAATCAAATATTTTCAGGTCTTGTCGAGCTGGATATGAATGGCTATATCAAAACAGAAGATGGCGTGCATACATCGCGAAAGGGAATTTATGTAGCTGGTGATGCAAGAGCAAAGGAATTGAGACAGCTAGTCACGGCGGCAAGTGACGGTGCGATTACTGCATCGACTGCAGTTCATGAGATATAGTACTTGCGAAATTTTACAGGGTAGTGTATAATAGCGCTATGGATTCGTAGCTCAGTTGGTTAGAGCGCTGCCCTGTCACGGCAGAGGTCGCGAGTTCGAGTCTCGTCGGATCCGCCATTAAAAAAGCCCGTTCGGGCATTTTTTAATGCATGGAGTAAGATACTCCACGAACGAGCTGGCGCTCGTTGCGTCTCCTTGAGTCCGTCCCAAGGGGGACAACGGATCCGCCATTAAAAAAGCCCGTTCGGGCATTTTTTAATGCATGGAGTAATTGTTAAAGAATTTTGCAATAAAAATGGAGCCGCTGGCAGGGATCGAACCTGTGACCTGCTCGTTACGAATGAGCTGCTCTACCAACTGAGCTACAGCGGCACTAGAGATAGTTTATCATACTTCAAAGAGTTTTCCAACTACTACGTAAAGTAGAATGCCCCAGCCATCCTTATATATTTAACACAGTCTGCCGGGATGCTAATTCCTAGTGACGCAACGAAGCGCGAAGCCGCCCGCCTTAGTATTCGAACTCGCAGGGCGAATATCCGAAGACCACGTAGTCAGGCGGTAAGCAGCCGTACTACTAACTACGGTAGAAGACCAGTAGTAGCCATAGATACCCTGGTCGTACAGACGACCTGTATTCCAGTAGTAGTAGCCAGAGTAAACGTAGGAAAAAGGATAAGATTTGAATTTAGTAGCTTGAGCTGCTCCGCCATCATCATATGTAATACCGTAACTATCGAAAAGATATCTCCAAGATTTAGATTGATTATAATATACTCCATCTTTACCACTATAAGGTAATTGCCAACCAAGTGGGCAGAAGGTATCAGGAGTGTTTGCATTATTAGTGGTGATAGTACTACCAGTTCCAACTGATGCAGCTTGGAAGTGGTAATAAGTACCAATCTTCTGATCTTCATTATTACCGTCTTTGACAATGCGTCCAGTAGCTACGCATGGAATATCGGAGCCACCATCGCCATCAGTACCC
>JAZLJF010000016.1:0-5639 GCA_045597305.1 Candidatus Nanosyncoccus sp.
AGAGTTAGAGTCTCTTCATTCGCACCATAAGTTGTGATATTTGAACTTTTTAGTTCAAGTAGTAATAGATTTAATAGCTAGAAATAGTTATTTTTTTAATAGTATATTTTATGATAAAATGACTTATTAATAGGATAGGAAGTATATAAAATGAAAAAAATAGATATAAATAATCCTGTAATTAATCAAATAAAAAAATATAAAAAATGGAAAAAAGTATTAAAAATATCTGCGATTTTTTTGCCAATTAGTATGGTTGTTTTGGTGATTGTAGTTGCGGTTGTAGTAGTTGTTATTTTGAAATCGAAAATATGGATAGGAATTCTTATGTCATTTCTATTATTTGCAATATTGTTTGTTCTTGTTGCTAAAGTGCTGGTATTGGTGGAGAAAAAAGTAAACAGCATTACTGATGAATTGGTGGAAATAATGTTTGAAAATAAAAATATTTCGGTTGAAGAAATGTACCAATTTTATTTGGAAAACCAAATACCAAAATTATATTGTGCTGCGATTGAAAAGAGATGCCAAGAGCTTGGAGTACGTTGGGATGATATTAAAGATAATTGTAAGGTTTACGATGAGGAAGGCAGGATTGGTTATCGTATTCCGGAGAGAGATGAATTTAAATAAGTAAATTTTGCCGAAAAATAAAAAATGCACCCGCATAAGCAGAGTGCATTTTTGTTTCTAGTCGAATGAAACTTAGCTAGAAACTCCACAGGTGAAGACGGCTCTCAACCACGCCTTAACCCTTACCTTTATTCTAGCATAAGCAAATTTTATGTCAATAGTGTTTTTTCAAAAAAATATATTATAATTATTTTTGATTTAACAGAGGTGGAAATGGTTATTCTATTGACTTTCCGTAGATTGTATGGTATAATAAGAGTATAGTTATATATTCTTACAACATATCTTCACGTTTTGTCAAACAGGGGTAAGTCCAGTGTTCGGTTTTTGATTTCTAGACTACAATAATACCTTTCCTAAATTCCTTATTATCTCTACTTAGCTGCAAAATACTTTTCTTCCCAAATATAAAATCTATTATAACAACAATAATCTTCCAAATTTATTCAAACACTCTCAGTTCTCTCTCATGCATGTTATAATAACTCTTATGAAGCAAAAGATTGCAAAATGGTTCGATGATTGGAGACTTTCTGCAATGGGCTTAGTCCTCGCAACTAAGAAGCCTCGATTTTGGATTTCTTTTATATTAGTTTTTATCGTTTTTGGAACACTTCTTAGCTTGTTATCGGGCGGATTGAATGCTATAAACTTATTTTTTGCGACCGATTTCGTGACGAAGCTCACTATCTTGCGCGATGGCTTCTTTGCTCTGTTCGGGATGGGAAAAACTTTTTCTGATTGGACATTATTATTCTCTACTACCTTCTTACAGGCAATTTTAATTTCCCTGATCGCCTTCGTATGGAAAAGACGTGTTTCCGAACGCACAAAAAACAAGCATTCGAAAGATTCTCAAACGTCCAGCGTCCAAGGCGCTAGCATCGCAGCACTGCTTGCTCTTCTCGGAAGCGGCTGCCCAACCTGCGGTACTGCTCTCATCACTCCAATTATTAGCTCAATTTTCTCATCCGGCAGCCTTGCTATTTCTGGAGCTATTTCTAGTATTCTTACTATTATCGCAATTATTATCCTACTTCTCTCAATTAAAAAGGTTGGCGTAGAAGTCTATGTTATAATAAAAGATGAAGAGTGGTGCCAGAAACATGCACCAAAAAACAATTAGTGGAGGAATTATGAAAAAAGTACTCGGATGGATAATAATTGGCGGAATCGCTGTCTTATTGATAGGCTTAATGATTTTTAATAATAATGCACCTGTCGACCATTCTCAGACAGTCTGGGACCAAAACACCACTATTGGCAATCTCGACGCGAAAAATTATTACATTTTCTATACTGATCTTGCCTGCCCATATTGTAGTGTTTTTTCTCGCGAAATTATGAATCATAAAGAAGAATTCGAAAATGATTATATCAATGGGAAAGATATTCTTTACGAAGTTCGTGTGACTGACATCTTGTATGAACACGGAGAGCATGAGATCAAGATGTCGCGAGATAGCGCCGAAGCAGTCTATTGTGCGAAGGATGAAGGAAAATTCTGGGATTACTATTATGGTGCGCTCACCGCTCTATGGAACGATTATCACTCAAAGGGTATCGGCGTCTCAAAGACATCTGAGCCGATTCGTGATATGCCAGATGATTATTGGCTCAAAATTGGCGAATCTATTAATCTAGGCGAACGCTTCGCAAACTGTATTAATAATCATGAGATGCTCGATAAAGTCATCGAAGATACAGCAAAAGCCTGGAAACAGATTGATGGTGGCCTCCCTTACTTCCGTTTCGGAAAATTCTCTACTAGCGGATTCAGTGATGGATGGAATTGGGAATATGTCAAAAAATATTTAGACGCCGGAATAAAATCCTAGCTGTCGCAAATATTACTTTCAATTTGCTTCGCCTCAAATAATACCGTTGGTACTGCTGGTGGCGGAGTAAAATCCGTTGACTTCAACGGATATCTGATCTTCGTCTGATACACCTTAATTAATTCTTCGCCGAGTTGTGAAGTGTAATGTCTATCGGTGTTCAACAATTTTAGCGCAAATTGTTTTTGGAGAATTAAATAAAAACTTTTCGGGGGGTTATTCGACTCGATCAATTTATGAATAATTGCCGAGGACAGATGGAATGGGGGATTTGCGAACACTTTATATCGTTCTGATGGTAAATCAAATTCTAAAAAGTCCTGCTCTACTACTTCGACATTTCTAATCTCGCGTTTTGCAAGATTCTGGCGGAGTTTTTCGGCCGTTTCATGATCATACTCGACAGCTATCACCTGACGACAACGGTGAGCGAGCGCCGAAGTAATAACGCCAGAGCCGGCACCAATTTCTACGACAAGGTCGTTTTTTCGAATATTGCTATGTCCTATCAACATCAAAGCTATTCTCGGACTACGGAGAAAATGTTGAGACAAAATATCTTTTCGCATTTGCAATCCTGTATTAAATATTAGAATTTCAGCGTTTCTTGATCGCCAGTAGCGAAGTCTTTGACCTTGAAGGACCCATTTTTTACTTCGTCTTCGCCTAGCACAATTCCCTTCTTCGCAATATTCGAAGCAACCCTCATCGCATCACCCAATTTTTTCTCTACTGGAAGAATAGTAACGGAACTATTATTTTCACGGAATTGCCTTGCGATCTTGTAACTAGCTTCAAATGCTTCACTACTTAATGGAATAATTGCATAATCGAGTGGCGCAATCATTTCTTTTTCAACTAATCCGTTCTCACTCAGAATATAGAATAATCGAGTCAAACCAATCGATGCTCCAACACCTGGGAATTTCTGATCCGTGAAATTACTAGCAAGATTCTCATAACGTCCACCTCCACCAATTGAACCAATTTCAGGATGGTCTGGCAAAATGCCTTCAAAGACAGTCCCAGTGTAATAATCAAGACCTCGTACAATTTTCATATCAATTACATATTCATTTTCAAGGCCCATTTTTTCTAGTTCCGAAGAAACTTCTTCCATTTCGGCAAGGCCAACCGAAAGATTATCAAGGCCATCGTCCATATATTCTAGGCCCATATTATCTAGCATCGATTTGATATCGTCAATTTTTCCACTCGTATTAATAAATGTTGTAATTTTTACAACATTATCTTCTTGAAGTCCGGTTTCCTTGAGGTATTCTACGGTTTTTTCTGGCGATACTTTCTCTGCGTGATCAATAATACTATAAATGTCGTCTTCGCAATCCTTGGCGCCAATCGCTTCGATGAAGCCACTGACAAATTTTCTATTATTCATTCGAACACGTACAGGAGTCTTAACGAAACTTTTCACTGCCGAGATGAAAACATTAATTACTTGTGCGTCGTAAAAAATAGGCAGTGTATTCCTACCGATAATATCGGCATCGCACTGATAAAATTCACGATAACGTCCTTTTTGCGCTCGTTCTCCACGAAAATTTCGCCCAATTTGTGACACGCAAAACGGGAAATGCAAGCTGCTTTCGTGCTCGACAATATAGCGCGCGAGTGGCACAGTATGATCAAAACGTAGCGATTGCGAGGAATCTTCTGCCGACTCATCGGTTTTAATGACGCGATAAATTTGCTTCTCCGTATCGCCACCAGCCTTCGCAAAAAGAATCTCATTACGGTCGATAGTAGGTGTCTCAATATTCTGAAACCCATGTAGATGATATACCTCGGCAATTTTTGATTTGTAGTCATTGAAAATGGCCTGCGTAGAAGGCAAAAGCTCCTGCATGCCAGAAATTGGAGAGGTATTATATTTTTTCATAAGTATATTTTACCATAAATTTATAATATTCGCCCAGGTCCAGCCTCTCTTACAGATAATTCTTCTCTTTTACGAATATTTGTGATATAATCAAAAAAGGTTGGCTCTGTAGCTCAGTTGGTAGAGCAGAGGCCTGAAGAGCCTTGTGTCACTGGTTCAAGTCCAGTCGGAGCCACCACTAAAAACACCCTCTGATGAGGGTATTTTTAGTGTTTTGAGACTATCTCTTAATGATACGCCTAATCATATAGAATAATACGATAAGTATCGGGAAGCCCAGAGTTATCCCCGTAATTGTCGTGGCTTGCTTTGTGATACGGTCACCAGTATTTGGGACACCAGGAATCTCGATTTCTTCTGGAACGTTATCATAAACAAAGGCGAAGAGATTATATTTGAAGTCATCGGTTTCCTCGAAACTCATGATTCCGGTTTCACGGTCGAAGGTAGTCGGCACTACTGCATATTCTTCGACGACACCAGTATCAGGATTTAGCACCATGCGAACCAGACGGAAGTTGGAATTGTTTTTCACAAATTCCTCATTGAGTCTCATGTGAGCTGTTAGTGGCATCTCTTCATCTCGTATATCGAAGTAATCATCATCATCTCCATACTCATCGATGGTGTAGCCATAGTATCCGTCATGATAATAGAGAGAATCTAAGACACCACCACCGGCAGCTTCGAGAATTTTTTCTTTGGTAAAGACTCCTTCTTCTAGATTTTGCTCGATGTCATGGTCAGTGTACTCCTCGAGACTTAGCCCAATAAAGGCGTTACTGATAGAATTCTCTAGCAGCTCGCGATTATTCTCTCTGATTTTGTCGTTTCCATCAACCCAATAGCTATGGATGTTTTTGTTAAAGACGTATGGATCACCTACGACATCGTTCCCCTTTTCGACTTCATAGAAGGTCTGGGCGACATCGCCTGTGCGAATGCGGGCTTCGCTGGCATATGAAGTGCCCGAACCGTCAGGTTTGGTATTCCATTCGCGATGTTTACCCGCCGCAGATGTTGCACTGGTAGCCGGGAAGTAGAGTATGCCGTTTTTGATGGATTCAACAATTGTTGGTTCGGCATAATTATCTGCTAAATGGTAGAAATTATTGTTTACGAATTCTGCGAGCGCCATATTATATGTAGCTGTAAAGACTTTTTCCTCGTCCGCAGCGATATCACCTTGCCAAGAGAATGCTAGACCGGTATCCACGCCATCAAATACATCATAGCTATCTCTCTCGGAATTTTCCCATTTATAATAT
>JAZLJF010000017.1:0-9871 GCA_045597305.1 Candidatus Nanosyncoccus sp.
ACGAGAAAAATAAAATAACAGAGCTCGCTCTGTTATTTTATTTTTCCCGTATTCAAAAAGACGAAGTCTCCGTCACTTGTTCCTAATCTGAAGGCTCTAAGCACAGAGGTTTCTCGTTTACGCAGTAAACGAGCTTCCTCTCGTTGCTGTTTGCTCGCTCTGTTATTTTATTTTTCCCGTATTCAAAAAGACGAAGTCTCTGTCACTTGTTCCTAATCTGAAGGCTCTAAGCATACCATCATGCTATAATATTTTCAAATAAGGGTTATTATAATTATGATTGAGATCAAGAATGTAGCAAAAAAATATGGCGAAAAAACGGTTCTGAATAATATTAGTTTCAAGGTAGATGATGGTGATATTTTTGCATTCATTGGTCATAATGGAGCAGGTAAAACGACCTTAATCAAAGCGATTACAGGGATTCATGATTTTGACGAGGGTGAAATTTTCATTAACGGAAATTCTATAAAAGAAAATCCTCTTGCTTGCAAAAAAGACATCGCATACGTTCCTGATAATCCTGAACTTTACGAGAAAATGCGCGCCATTGATTTTATCAATTTTATCTGTGATATGTATGAAACGCCTCAGGATGTGCGAGAAAAATCCATCAAACAATATGCAGAAATGTTCGAGATTGAGAAAAATTTAAATAATACGATTGACTCATTTTCGCATGGAATGAAACAGAAGGTTGCGCTAATCGCAGCGCTCGCTCATGAGCCGAAGGTCTTAATCATGGATGAGCCTTTTGTCGGTCTCGACCCGAAAGCAGTTTATGACATGAAGGAAGTAATGCATAAGATGTCAAAACAAGGAAAGATAATTTTCTTCTCTACCCATATCCTTGATGTGGCAGAAAAGCTATGCACGAAGATTGCTATTATTAAAAAAGGAAAATTGATTAAAAGCGGCAGTATGAAAGAGGTGAAGGGTGATAAATCTCTCGAAAAAATTTTCATGGAACTAGAAAAATAGGGAGCGCTAAATGGGAAAATTGAGATCTCTATTAAAAGCTAGTATGACCGAAGGCATGCAGCTATTTCGGTTCAAAAAAGGCAAAAAGAATAGTCGAGCTCTTGTAGTCTTAATGGCTATGCTTTTGGCATCGATTGTATTTATATACGCGAACATGCAGCTCGATGCTCTCGTAGAAGGAGGAATGGGTTTCGTTGTTCTCACACTGTATGCATTGATAATGTCAGTTTTGACATTAATAGAGGGAGCGTATAAAGCAGGCGGATTGTTATTTAATTGTAAAGATGACGATTTGATGTTCTCTCTCCCGATTAAAAGATCGACGATATTATTCGTCCGAATGTTCAAGTTCTATTTATTTGAATTATTATATAGTGCTCTTTGCCTTATTCCGACGATGGTTGCTTACGCAATACGTATTGAGGTTGATGCGACTTTTTATATCGCCTCTGTTGCGGCGGTAATATTCTTGCCAGTCATCCCGATCGTGATCGGCGCGGTCGTTGGGTGGATTTCGACGAGTATATCATCACGATTTCGTTTTAAAAATATTATTCAGATTATTATTACTTCATTATTTACGATTGCGATATTGGTTGCAGCAAATCAACTCGATAGCATTATATCGGAAATTGCGAAGCACGCGACAAGCATTAATGACTTTATTACGAAATTGTATTATCCAGTCGGAGTATATATTAGTATGGTGACAGATTTTAATGTGTGGACGTTGCTCGGTTTTTGTTTGATAAATGCGGCAATTTTTGCTGTGTTCGTATTATTATTCGGAAAGTATTATTTCAAAACCAATTCTCGCGCAAAAATTGTTAAGAACGAAATAAAAAATAAAAAATATGTAATAAAAACGACCAGTGTGAAAAAAGCACTTATTAAAAAAGAATTGAAGCGTTTCATCAATACTCCAGTTTTTGTAGTCAATGCCGCGTTTGGCTTAATATTATTTATAATAGGTTGCTGTCTGCTTAGTTTTAATCGGACTGGTATAGTGGGAATGATTAAAGTCCCTGACGCGGAAATACCGTTTGACTTAGCAATGGTGTTTGAAGAATATGCGCCGCTGATATTATTTAGTCTGATTGCCTGTGCGACAATGATGTCATCAATTACGAGCTCAATGATTTCGCTTGAAGGGAAAGCATTTAATATCTTAAAAACGATTCCTACGAAGCCTACTACAATAATTTTTAGCAAAGTCGCAACGGCAGTATTGATTATGATGCCATTCATAATAATTGGAGATGCAATAGTGCTAGTGAGATTCGATTTTAGTGTTCTACAAGTTTTATTGGTTATACTTGCTTCAGTATTGTTTCCAGTCGTTGCGGAATTATTTGGCATCATATTCAATCTAAAATATCCAAAAATGAATGCCGAAAGCGATGCGGAGGTTGTAAAGCAGAGTGCCAGTACGACTCTTGCGACATTCTTTGGAATGGGATTCACGGCGGTAGTGTGGCTCGTATCAATTATATTGGTGTTGTTTAACAATGTTGCGCAAGAAACAGTATTGGCTGGAGGTGTAGGAATTCTCATTCTACTGCTCATTATGCAGGTCTTGTATCTCAAAAAGATTGGAGTGAAGAAATTCCTGTCAATTGAAGCATAATTTTGTTTTTATCTCTTAAAATATGGTAAAATAGAAGAGATAAATGGAGATTTTTGATGAAATTTGCAAGTTCGTATGAGCCGGGGGAATTTGAGCCAGAAATATATGCTGCATGGGAAACAGCCGATGAGTTTTTGCCAGGCGGAAAGGTTGGTGCAGACGGAAAATTATATGACAAATCTCCGAAAAATGACCCTTCGACCTATTCGATTGTAATGCCACCACCGAATGCCAATGGCAATCTCCATATTGGTCATGGGCTCACTATTGCAGTTGAAGATTCTTTGACGCGTTATCATCGTCTTCGAGGTGATATGGCTTGGTATATCCCTGGTGCAGATCATGCCGGTTTTGAAACTTGGGTCGTGTACGAACGTGTTTTAGAAGCTCAAGGTCATTCTCGTTTTGAATATTCTCGCGATGAGCTATATGCCCAGGTCTGGAATTTCGTTCAGGAACAACGAGGAAATATGGAACTACAAGTTCGCTCACTCGGAGCCAGCTGTTCATGGAAAGACCTCACATTTACATTGGATGAAAATGTCGTACGCCGTGTCTATACTACATTCGAAAAAATGTGGAAAGATGGTATGGTGTACAGAGGTGAAAAATTAGTAAATTACTGTCCAAAACACCAGACAGCGTTTGCTGATATTGAAGTGAATCACAAGGATGAAAAAGGAAAATTATGGGACATTGCCTACCCTGTTGTCGATAGCGACAGAGAAATTATTGTATCGACGACTCGCCCAGAGACACTATTTGGCGATACGGCAGTAGCAGTGAACCCTGAAGACCAGAGATATAAAGATCTCGTCGGCAAAAAAGTTCACCTTCCTTTGACTGATCGTGAAATACCAATTATTGCTGATGAACATGCAGATCCAGAATACGGAACTGGTGCCGTGAAAATTACTCCAGCTCATGACTATGACGACTATGAAGTTGGTGAGAGACATGGACTGCCACGTATTCGCGTGATTGGTAACGATGGAAGAATGCTTGAGGAAGCTGGTCCTGAATATGTCAATCTCGATACTTCGGAATGTCGAAAGAAAGTTTTGCATGATTTGGAGGAGCAGGATTTACTACGTGGCGAAAAAGAAATTGTTCACTCAGTTGCGCATTGTTATAAGTGTGACACTGTAATTGAGCCAACCCTTAAAGAGCAATGGTTCGTCGATGTGAAGAAGCTTGCGAAAACAGCAATCAAGCATCTCGAAGCAGATGAGATAAAATTCTATCCTGATTCGAAGAAACGAGTCCTCATCAATTATCTCGAGGGATTGAAAGACTGGAACATTAGCCGTCAAATCCCTTGGGGTATAGCTATTCCGATGTTCAGAAATGTCAACACAGGTGAATGGATATTTGATACGCGTACGAATTTGTCAGAAATCGAGATTCACGGAGAGCGTTATGTCCGTGACGAGGATACATTTGATACATGGTTCTCTAGCTCGCATTGGCCGATTGTTTGTACAAATTGGGAAGAAGATGAAAAGAATCCATATTACCCATTAAATGTCATGGAAACTGCTGCCGACATTCTGTTTGCATGGGTTGCGAGAATGATAATGATGGGACTTTACGTTACGGATGAGGTGCCATTCAAGGAAGTTTATCTCCATGGTCTTGTACTTGATGCTCATGGACAAAAAATGAGTAAGAGTAAAGGAAATGTATTGAATCCTTTGGATATGATCGCAAAGCATGGTTCAGATGCTTTTCGTTTAGGCATTCTAAGAGGGCGTTCGGCTGGAATGAACCAAGCCTTTTCTGAACAATCTGTTGTTTCCGGTCGCAATCTTTGCAACAAGCTATGGAACGTTGCTCGTTTTATTCAATCGATCGTCGATGAAGGCCAGGATATCCAGGCTCAGACTGGAGAGAGTATTCCGACAGAAAATATGGGTGAAGACTGGATTTGCCGTGAAATTAATGATACTAAAAAACAGCTCGAATCTCAGATGGAAGGTTATCGTTTTGCCGAAGCGGTCGAAAGTCTTTATTCCCTGATTTGGGATAAGTATGCAGATTGGTTTGTGGAGACGGAGAAGATTTATAAGAATATTCCTTTGCTGAAATCTACGCTCGAATCGATTTTGATTATGCTCCATCCTTTTGCACCATTTGTGACCGAAGCAATTTGGCAGAATCTATCATGGACAGAAGGATTCTTGATTTCACGAAGCTGGCCAGAAGATTTTGAGTATGATCCAATCAGCGCAGAAAATTATGAGAAATTAATGGATGTCGTGACACATACTCGTAGCACGGTGCAGGCATTATCTGAGGCAGATAAGCATTTCTCTCGTCGTGATGCAGTGCTTCTATATGGTGACGATTCACTTGTAGATGATAATCAATTATTGATTCAGCAATTAGCAAATGTATCTTCAGTTATTCCTACAATGGGTCAGCCAAGGGGACTTCGATTAGCTCTTGCAAATCACGAAGTTTATCTCGATGTGTCTGCGGATATTGTTGCTAAATATGCCGAGGCACTAGATGAAAAGATTCTCGCCGTAGGACGCGAGCTCGATAATCTCAATATGCGAATGATGAATCCAAATTATGTTGACAAGGCTCCAGCAAAGCTTGTCGAGGAAACGCGCAAGCTAATCGTCGAAAAAGAAGCATTGATTGAAAGATTGAAGCAAGAGCGACAAGCAATATAATTTATTTAGAAAGATTGTAGCTCAATCTTATTAAATCTTCGATTTCGCCAGTTTCGAGCTGCCCAGAATTGACAATTTCGATACCGCCATGACCGAAGTAGCGACTTTCCATGACGCTTTCATATTTTTCGCGTAGTAAATCGCGTAGCTTTGCGTCTGTGCGTACTTCAATAGTATTCTTTCGTTCTATGAAAAATGCCTTTGACTCGGCAATATCAGAATTTGTAGAAACGACTTTATAGATTTTGATTTTTTCTGCATTATTACCGGAGCCAATAGTGTCTTCAGAAATATTATATTCCCCGATCCCACTTATTTTAGATATGTCAAATACCATTTCATCTCCTCTATACTTCCTTCGATATCATCCAATGCGCGATGCATTTCTGGTTTCATGAATTTTTTGCCGAGGGCACCCTCGAAATATACTTTCCAAGCGCTGACATCTAACATGCGGTAGTGCATTTTTTTTGCGAGCTCAGGCATTTCGATATCGATAAATTTTCGGTCTTGGTGGATAGAATTTCCGGCAAGGATGATTTTACCCTTCCCTTTTTCGTCTTTCGGAATGCTCTGTTCGGCAAAATGAGTATTGATAAAATCAAGTAGCTCTTTTTCTATTTCGGTGACTGGTTTTCCGGAATTATTTTGTGATATTAAAGCATCGCGGCTTTCGCGATTCTTCTCCCAAAACGGACCGACCATACGTTCAGCCATCAGATCTTCGGATACTTTTACGATACCTGTATAATCAGCGATTTTATTGAATTTCCAATCTGTCGCTATTGCGGCGACTTCGATAATCTTGTCTTTACCAGGAACAAGCCCGGTCATCTCTAAATCAATCCAAAGTAAAGTCGCTTTTTCCATTTACATTTCCTCCGGTATTTCGATACCTAAAATATTTAGACCATGTTTGAGAACATTAGAATATACATTTACAATTCCGAGTCGCTCTTTTTCGTAATCACTGCCGACGACTTTTGTATGTTCGTAAAATCGAGAAAATTCCTGAGCTAAGTCATAAAGATAATTTGCTATCTTGTGAGGGGCAAGTTCTGTGACGGCTTCTTTTAGCACGATGCGATATTGATCAAGCTTGCAAATGAGGGATTTTTCATACGGATTCAGTTCCCAATCGGGTGCGTCGGTGGTGCGTTGTACGCGTACTGCAGTTGCAGCTGCGGATAAAACTTTTTTCGCCCTCACTCCAGAATATTGGAGGTAAACACCAGAATTGCCAGTCATAGAGACGCTTTCTTTTGCGTCGAATTCGATATTGCCACCAATTTTATACTTGAGAAATGCGTATTTTATAGCTCCGAGGGATATTTTTGTGTTTTCAGGGTTCTTGCCCAGGTTCCCTAGGGAGTTTTCAACGTCGTCTAATACATCGACAGCTTTGATGAAATTCCCTTTGCGGCTAGACATTTTTTCATTTCCAGGTAAACGTACATTACCATGTGTGATATGTCTTGTTCTGGCTGGAAGATCAGGTGCGAATTGGCTGACTGAGCAAAGCACAACTTTCATATAGTCGATAATATCGTTTCCGGTAATCACGATTGACTGATCGAAGTGATAATCATCCCACTTCGTGAATAGAAGGCCGACATCTTTTGCTTCGTAAGTAGGAAGACCATCATTATTAATGAATACGCGTGTATGTAAATCGTATTTCTCGCCTGGGAATATTACTGCTCCACCACTCAGCTCATAAACGGAGCCTAAATGGTCCTCGACTTCCTTTTTCCCTCGTTTTGCAACGGTGGATTCTGGATAATATTTATCAAATTTCACACCGACACGATCATAAAATTCGTTGAAATATTTATAGCTGAGCGTGCGCCCTGCCCAATATAATTCGGCGACTTCCTTTGTGTAACTGCCGTCAGGGTATTCTTTTTCTGGGCCAGCATCAGCAATTTCATAAATTAAGCTATTTAGCTCGACGATTTTATTCTTGGCATTTTCGTTTTCTTCATAACTTCGAGTACCCTCAACGTAGCAAAGGGCTATTTTACCAATGTCTGATGACTGTGTGAGGTCTGAAGCAGAGTAATTCTTTTTCATCAAGGCATAGATCGTCTTCGCAACATGTAATCCGACATCTCCACCAAAGTTAGCACGCACGACTTTTCCGCCAGCAAATTCAATGAGGCGAGAAATAGATTCACCAAGGATAGAAGTATATAAATGCCCGACATGTAGTACTTTGAAGGGATTTGGGTCAGAAAATTCGCAAATGATTTGCTTATTAGAATATACGTCCTGTGATATTTTTTTATTAAAATCTTCGACGTAGCCAGATAATATATTCTTCCAATATACATCTCGTGATATAAAATTTAAGAATCCAGGTCCAGCTATTTCTACATCAAAAGGAAAACTCGTATCTTCTTGAGCTATATTTGCGATTGTCGTCGCGAAGTCTCGAGGTGAATTGACAGAATTCAGCATGCCAGCTTTTTTTGCCTGAGCGAAAAACTTCATTGCAACATTCGATGCATAATCTGCGCCGGTGTCTTTCGGAGCTGGGGTGACCTCAATAGTGTTTGGCAGAATAACATTAGAAGCTTCATCGCCGAGAATACGCCTCAATATTTCTACTAATTTTTCTTCAATCTGTTCCATTACTCATATTATAACATAAATAACAGATAGTTTCTTCTTCATTTTGCTTGACACTTATGCTAAAATATAAGTAACAGCTATATCAGTAATGGTGGGCAAGGAGGAGGTGCCATGCCGAATAAAAATAAACATTGTAAATATGTTTTTGTGACAGGCGGTGTCCTATCAGGTGTTGGAAAAGGCATTACTGCGGCATCAATGGGTGCTATTTTGAAGGCAAAGGGATATAAGGTCACGATGCAAAAATGTGATCCGTATCTGAATGTCGATGCTGGATTGTTGAATCCTGTAGAGCATGGTGAATGTTTTGTGACACATGATGGCATCGAAACAGATCTGGACCTTGGTCATTATGAGAGGTTTCTTGATTTTGAAACAAACAAATATAGCATTACATTATCAGGTGGGATTTATAAGGAGCTCATAGAAAAGGAACGCTCGGGTGGATTTCGCGGGAAGACTGTTCAGCTTGTGCCTCATTTTACTGATCTTGTCCAAGAAAAAATTGCACTCGCTTCAAAAGATTCGGATATTCACATTGTCGAAATAGGTGGAACGATTGGCGACTACGAAGGTTTGCCTTTTGTAGAGGCGATCAGACTTTTTGCAAATAAAGTCGGTCGTCGGAATTGTCTGTATCTTTCGGTTGTCTATGTTCCATGGATTAATACTTCGAAGGAGTTGAAAACAAAGCCGGCTCAGAATGCGCTCAAAGATTTGCGTGGGTTCGGCATTATTCCTGACATTGTATGCGTTCGTACAGAGAAGCCTTGTCCACGTGCGATTTGTGAAAAAATTGCTGCATTTTCTGGTATTTCCGGAGATGCAGTCGTTAATCTTCCAGATATCGATAGCGTGTATGACGTTCCGTTGAATGTCCTTAAATCAGGTGTTCTACAAATTTTGAATGATTTTGTTGATGACGAAAATGAGCCAGACATGAGTAGATGGGAAAAGTTTTCCGATATTCGTAGTAAAAAATATTCAGAGTCTGTATCGGTCGGCTTAGTGGCAAAATATGTTGGAAACGAAGATACTTATATTTGTGTGACGGAAGCCCTGAAGGCTGCAGCCGCATATCAGTCTGTCAATCTCGAAATAAAATGGATAAATGCAGAAGATCTATCAGACGAAAATAGCTCCGCAATGAAGGATTTACAAAACGTCGATGGAATTTTAGTTCCAGGTGGATTTGGATTGCGTGGAGTCGAAGGAAAAATTATTGCAGCTACATACGCATTAAAAAATAACGTTCCCTACCTTGGTCTATGCCTAGGTCTTCAGACTGCCTGTATTGCCGCTGCTCGTATCGGCGGCCTAGTCGGTGCAGGTTCTGAAGAATTTTTGAATGATGAGAGATTCAAGAAGCCAAAAGATTTCAGAAATGTCATATACATCATGGACGGTCAAAAAGGTAAAGAATCGACAGGTGGCACAATGCGCTTAGGTGATTACCCTGCAATATTGAAGAAAGATTCAAAAGTAGCAAAAATATACGAAGAAGAATACAAATCCAAAAACTACATCAATGATATTGAAGTCCAAAAAAGTGGCAAAGTAAAAGTTGTAGAGCGTCATCGTCATCGCTACGAAGTGAATCAGAAATACTTGTCAGAAATTGAAAAGGGTGGGCTCATCGTTTCTGGCACATCACCGAATGGAGAATTAGTCGAATTTGTCGAAGCTCCAAATCATCAATTTTTCATCGCCACTCAAGCTCATCCAGAATTCAAGTCGCGTCCGCTATCAGTCCATCCGTTGTTCTATCATTTTATGAAAGCGGTTAAGAAATAGTAATTATTTTCTAAAATGGGATGGCCGAGCATTCAACAATTTTGTTCTAGTAAATGGATGGCTGGACATTTACTAATTTTGTTCGCAACTGAACTCACGTCCGAATTTCAGTAATAAATCCAGTCGGACTGCGCCGGTATTACAGTACCGTACT
>JAZLJF010000018.1:0-3243 GCA_045597305.1 Candidatus Nanosyncoccus sp.
GTCGATTAAGATAGAAAATCTTGAAATCTCGCTTAACTGGGATGCTCTTTCTTACCGTTTGTCCGACAAAAAATTGAAGATTGCTAAGGATTGGTTTGATAGTCAAAAGAATTGTGAGGTCTATGACTCTGTTTTCCTTGAGGAAGTTACCGATTTCATCGCGTCTACTTTTGATTCATTTTCTTGTTCATTATCTTTTTATTATTATGGGTGTCAAAATAAGGGCCGGTATCCTAAGAATGCGCAAAATGACGCTGGTAATGGTAAATCTTATGACATAAATTTTTATGGCACAAATAAACTAAGAAGAAAAAAATGAAAAAACTTTTTAAAAAAAGATATTTTTTTTTACTGCTATTAATTCTGTTCGTTGTTGAGATGTTCAGAGAATTTACATGTGATCCTCAAGATTTCTCCTATTATGCAAAACGCATATCTGGAAATGTCTGGTTGGAACCATACCATGACTACTATGGGCCGACTGAGGACTCTATGATATTTACATCCCAAAATAGTAATTACATTCCTGTAAAAATACTTGATTATTGTAATAATGATACTTTAATTGTAGTGAAACAAAAATGGCTTAAAGATAAGAAACTTAGTGCCTACTATGCTAAAGGTAGGGATTATCTACCCTCAGAAGACAGCATCTACTATTGGATAATTTTAGTCCCTGTTGATTCTTTTATTGGCCCATTGACTTATGATTCAATATCGATATTGTATAATTACTATAATATTGATGAATCTTTAAGATTATAAATGGCACTCAATTTTTAGATGTGTGATTTTGATCATACCCTCAAATCTGCAATAGAATTTGTAAGGTGTTGATTATAGTCAAATGGTATAATAGTCTCCTTTTTTAGACAAATGTGCGCTCGCGAAATCGTGGAGAAGGCTGAGTGAACCTCGAGTAATCTTCGTGCGCAGCGTGGAGGAATACACTACTATTCGGCAGGTCTCATTCCGAGGCCTGCTTTTACTGTTTATGAGGATGAAAGATTATTCGAATTGCATTCTAACGGCATAAAACCGCCTGAAATTTGGAATGTCGAGAAAAACTCCCTATTTTTGTGGCCGAATTCATAATCCACAACAAATACCTTCGTTCAGATGAAAAAACTATTGTTTAATTTTATGATAATTTTTTTTGTCATTTTGCATAAAGCGAATGCTTCAACTATTGACTCTGTTTTATGTGTCGACTATAAGGCTGCGTATGAATGTGTTCAAAGAATTATCGGAAATGCAAACTTAAATGACAGTCTGGCCAATAAATCTTATTGCGCTATAATGTTAGGGAATTTATGGTCTATAACAGTAAAAGAAGCGGATAATTATGTGCTGTATTATGGTTTTAGATTATCCGAAGACGGACCTGTTCGTAAGACGATACCCCAGGATGATAATCTGTTTGCCAAATTGTTTGAACTTGACCAAAGTAAGATAACACAACCTATTAATAAAAAAGATGGCTATGACCCTTTCTTTAGGTATTGTGTAATGGTAGACTCGCTTCACCAGAAAAAGATTGAGTGGACTCGCGACTCCAAACCTGGTGACGAATACTCAGAGATAGTGGAAAGTGTTATGGATTATTATTATTGTTATGTGGTGCTTTTAAGTATTGAAGACTCCCATGGGAAAAATGTGTTCAAGGATTTCATCGCCATTCCTCCATCCTTCACTCGACCAGCGCACGAGGTGCGCTCTAGAAATCGTGGAGAAGACTGAGTGCACCTCGAGTAATCCTCGTGCGCAGCGTGTAGGAATACACTACTATTCGGCAGGTCTCATTTTGAGGCCTGTCTTTTTTCGTTTTTTGAGGAAGAAAGGTAGTTCGAACCGCATTCTAATGGCATAAAAATGGCACAATATCGTCCGAAATTTGGAATATCGGAAAATACTCCCTATTTTTGTGGCCGCAAAGTACAATGTGTATAAGTTCAACTTTGTTCTGACGTAAATTTTTTGATGGCAAATATAAGGAAATATATAATTTGCAAAAGAAAGGACTTTGGAACTATATAACACTAGGAAAATGAAAAAACTTCTGTTTGTCATTGTTTTCTTGTTGTCAAGAATTAGCCTACAGGCAATAACCATTGTCGATGGCATAACGTATCAAAGGTTGTCTTTGTCGGACACTATTGTAGGAAATGATGGTAAAAGAACGCTTCTTGACATCAAAGTTGATTATCCTATAGGAAGTTCGATGGAGGATAGAAATATCAGGGAAATTATAGGTTCATATATTTTTTTTGATATGGCTCATGGTGATGTGGCGGTTGAAATTCCTGCAGCAGAATTCGTTGATTCTTTACACTGTTGGATTGAAAAAAGATATGGTGAAACAATAGATTCGTTATCAATTAGAGTAGAGGCCGTAGTTTCGGGTGTAGAAGGGATTACGACCATTAAATTTTCTAATAGCAGAGAACGTCATCCGTCGTATAGTTCTTTTTATAATAAGATTAAGAAGAATGTGACACAAGGCATTTTAGATGTTGAAAGGTTTGAATCATGCATATTGAAACAAATAAGAGCGCAAAAAAGTGCTATCATTGATAACGGAATCGAATATTTTGAGCCAGAAGATGGAATCGATTGGATTCTTTTTGTGTGTAATTTTGGTATCGTTGATGGTAATCTTTTATTCTTTTATCATTATGACTGTGATGAAAAGCCTTATTATATATCTTTCCCTGTGGAAGAAGTTGCTGATTTATTCAACAGCCAAATAGTCAATAATGAGTGAATCGATGCGGAGTATGTCTAATCTGCCGACAGGTGTAAGCTTCGAGCCATCCATATTCAGTACATTTTTCAGTAGGTCTCATTCCGAGGCCTGCTTTTTTCTGTTTATGAGGATGAAAGATGGTTTGAATTGCGTTCTAACGGTATAAAAACAAGCTGAAAATCGTCCGAAATTTGGAATATCGGAAAATACTCCCTATTTTTGTGGCGACAAGTAGAACACCATTAAACTGAGAGATTATGGGAATTACGAATACACATGAGCGTTATGCGAACTTCTATACCGACTTCGCGTTCAAGAAGCTCTTCGGCAGCGAAGCCAACAAGGAGTGTCTGATCAGCTTCCTCAATGCCTTGCTCGAGGGTAAGGAGGAGATTCGTGACCTTTCGTATCTGAATGTGGAGCATCTGAGCCATGCGGCTGCAGAGCGCAAGGCGGTGTTCGATGTGCTGTGCGAGAATGAGAAAGGAGAGAAATTC
>JAZLJF010000019.1:0-4745 GCA_045597305.1 Candidatus Nanosyncoccus sp.
CATTTGGTGATTTTGTTCGGATGTGAACGAACCCGAATAAGGTGATAAATCCACGGACGAGTACGGTACTGTAATACCGGCGCAGTCCGACTGGATTTATTACTGAAATTCGGACGTGAGTTCAGTTGCGAACAAAATTAGCGAATGCCCAGCCATTTGCTAGAACAAAATTGTTGAATGCTTGGCTAATTATTTTAAGTCTTTTGCGATTTTTTCCCAATCACTTAAGCTTAAATCTGCCGGTCGTGCATCGAGCGATATTTTTTCTTTCTCAAAGATAGAAACTAGTTTATCCTTCGATACTTGCCCTAGGTTTTTGATAAGCTTCTTTCGCGGAGAAGAAAAACCACGCTTGATTACCGAGAAGGTCAATGGGTCAATTTGTGACTGAGATAATGGCTCAAGGATAATGATTTGGCTGTCAACTTTCGGTACTGGAGTGAATAGTTCTCTACCCACTACTGGGCCTAATTTCACTCGTGCATTATTCTGAACAAAAAGCGACAAAACTGTATGCTCGCCATTCTTTGCTGCTATTCTTTCTGCGACTTCTTTTTGAATTAGCAATACGATTCGCTCTGGCTTATTCTTCGCCTCGAGTAATTTCTGAATAATCGGCGATGTTATGTAATATGGAATGTTTGCCGCAACTACGTATGGCTTTTGTAGAGATGGGAATGATTCTATGTCAAATTGTAAAAAATCCTCATGCTGAACTGTTAAATTTTTACCTGGGAATGACTTTGGAAGATTACGCGCTAACTTTTCATCGTATTCTACCGCGATCACTTCTGGAAAGATTCTTAGTAAGCTCGAAGTCAAGGTGCCGAGGCCTGGTCCAATTTCTAAACATACTGGCAATTGCGCATCAATATCCTCAGGATCGTTACCTAATGCAAGCTCGGCAATTTCGTTCAAGATGGAACGATCTTTTAGCCAGTTCTGTCCGAGTGATTTCTTGTTCTGTAAAGACATTTTAATACCAATGACCTGATTTATTGATTCCGTTGCATACACCAGTACACCACCAGAAAGAAAGCGCTTGCGACCATCCACCATAACGCGATGTGACGTATTTTGCCATCCATCTAATCTGTGTCACTGGGTTCGTTTCCCAGTCGTTGCCCATTTCAGCCATCTTTGTGCCTGGAAGCGCCTGCGGAATTCCATAAGCACCAGAATATTGATTCGTTGCGCCTGTTCTACAACCAGATTCATGATAAATCAGAGAAAGCGCGTCGCTCAAATCAGCCTCCGAAACGCCAGCTGCTCTTGCATAGCTCGCACATGTTTCCCATTCAGGTGGAATATTTGTTGCAGCAGCTTTTTTCGATCCGACTTTTGTGATTTTTTCAACTGGCTGTTTAATCATTTCTTCTGATATTAATTCCCTAGAAACCTCAATCCCATCTTGGAATTGAACTTTATATCGTAATACTCTTCTGCCGTTTTCACCTTCCTGAATAACCTCTGATTTGCCTGGTTCCATCGATGAATCTTCTTCTGTCTTTTCAGTAAATGGAATATCTTCCTCTACGGAGACACCTTCACCGCCACTTCGTATAATTTTATATGTAGTAGATGCTCCCGCCTCGAGGAAATTCTCGTTACTTGCAAGGTTAATTTCGTCTCCATCATATAGAGAAAAACCTGCGCTCTCTGCAATAGTTCGAGGATCGTAGCTCGCCGTCATTAGATATTTCTTCGTCTTTCCGTCGATAATAACGACTGGTCTCGAGCGATATATATTGATATGGAAATTATCTTCCATAATAAGTGTATTTCCTTCTGGCTCGACAATATCCGTATCAGACACCTTGTAACCAGAGCGCTGCAATACCTCGTTAACAGTGACAGCGTCAGTTTTTATTGTGAGTTTCTTTCCCTGATCGTAAATCGTAACAAAATGAGGCTCAACTAGACGATGCTCCGTAGCTTCTTCTGCAGCGAAGGTATCGTTTGTTATAGCCCTCAAAACTGACGCAAAAATAGCGGCAACAATAACAATGCCAAAAACAAATAGAGACACTCTAGTATGATTTTTTGGAAGTCTCATACCGTTTAAGTATATCACATATTGCAATCTCGTCAACTATGGTGGAAAACTCAAAAATATGCTAAAATACGTCAAACCCCGAGTGGCGGAATTGGTAGACGCGCTAGCTTCAGGTGCTAGTGTTCGCAAGAATGTGCTGGTTCGAGTCCAGTCTCGGGGACCAAGAACTCCTTTAGTTAAAGGAGTATTTTTATACTCTGTTTATAACTGGGATTACGATCGGCGTATGACCAGTTGCATCGTATAAAATATGTGTGACGTCTTCTTTAATTTCTTCCTTGAGATTCTTCATGTCGACATCAGTGGAAGTAATATGCTCAGATTTCACTCTTAGATAATGACGAATTTTCCCTATTAAATCTTCTGAATTATCAAGATAGATAAATGCGCGCGAGACAATGTCCGGGGTCTTCACTAGGCGCCCAGTTTTTTTGCTAATCGTGAGAACAATAATGAAGATTCCTTCCCTTGAAATATGAATACGATCCTTAACAACAGCCTCGTGCACAGGCTGATCAGCATCGTCATATAGCTTGTTACCTACTGGAATACGACCATTTTTCCTAATCTTCTTATCTTTTGTAAACTCGATAATATCACCGTCATCAGATACGATAATGTTGTCTTTCGGAATTCCGATGACATTTTCTGCCATTTCGGCGTTATGCTGAAGCATGTAAAATTCACCATGATATGGGCAGTAATTCTTCGGGTGAAGCCGAGTGACGAAATCTACATGATCTTCATAATACGCATGGCCAGAAAGATGAAGTGGACCAATATTCGTAAGGTGTGTTTTTCCATTCTGAATCACCTGCGCACCTTCACGCAAAAGCCCATCAACAGTATTGACAACGTGAGGCTCGTTACCTGGAATTGGATTCGAAGAAAAGACTATCGTGTCAGAAGATTTAATCTTGATGTATTTATGTGCACCGGTCACCATTCGATTGAGTACGGCATTTAACTCACCCTGGGAACCTGTACATACAATTGTCACCTTCTCATCTGGAAGTTTTATAATGTCTTCCATTTTCATAATCGTGTCTTTTGGCGCCTTAATTTCTTTTGTCCTGAGAGCAACCTCAACGTTGTTAATCATTGAAAATCCAGCAAACGCAACCTTACGACCGCGCTTTGCGGCTTCGCGCAAAGTCGATTCGATGCGAGAAACCTGACTCGAGAAGCAAGAGATTATCACGCGCCCATTCGCGTAGTGATCCATTACCTTGCCAATATTATCACCTACGTCGTACTCCGAATGTGGATGATGCCCTGGCGAATCGATATTTGTTGATTCATTGAACATTAAGTCAATTCCTTCATTCTTCACGATCTCGTCAATTCGCTCGAAATCGGTCTGTTTGCCGTATGGATTCTCTTCATGTCGCCAGTCTCCAGAGAAGTATATTACGCCATTTGGCGTACGGACGACAATTGCGGCGCTACCAGGAATAGAGTGAAGTACATGAATAAACTCGACCGAAAGATGCTCGGAAACTTGAATTTTTTCATGCTTAAACGGATCGACGACATTGTAATTCAAATCTGGCTCATCTTCGAGTTCACTCATCTGTTTTTTAATCATGCCAATAGAAAAATCTGTACCATAGATTGGTGTAAGTGGATTGAATTTCGGCAAAAGATGGCGGCAGGCGCCAATATGATCAAGATGAGCATGCGTAAATAAAAGAGCCTTCACCTTGTCCTTGTTGTCCTCAAGGAATTTGATATCTGGAATCATATAGTTCACACCTGGATAATCCATCCCTGCAAACAAAACACCCATATCGATGACGATCATTTCACCCTTATATTCTACGACCGTCATGTTTTTGCCGATTCCGAACTCACCAACACCACCGATCGGAATAATCCTTACCGAATCAGGGCTTGGTCGTGCAGATTTTAGCTTCGCATGAGTAATTTGTTGACCATTGTAGCCATTGTAGCGAGATTTGTTTACTGGAATACCGATAATATGCTGTGTTGCCTGCGCGTTCACGTCTTGTGAAAGCATGCGTTGATGATGAACCATCTCACCTTTTCTAGTAGAAACAGAAAGTGCAATTTTTTTGTTTTCTTTCGGCGTCTGAGCCTTTGCAGGCTTCGCCGATTTCTTCGCGCCAGCAGACTTCTTCGTCAAATGAGCGTCTTTTCCTCCGGGCTTAAAATTGCTATTAAAATGACGATTCTGAGCCTCTTCAAATTGCTCTTTTATACCTGGTAATCGCTGTTTTGCGGTCGCAATTAACTTCGCACGGCGTTCTTCTTCTTGTTTATTCACTATAAAATCCTTTTTTTCTGAAAACTGCAGGTTTCTATCTACCTCTGATAAGAAACGATACAAGTAAAAATAATAGTACTACTAGTATAGCAATTATTCCTACTTTTGTAAAGGCTTATTTATCTTCCAGAGCGCTAACACCTGGCAAATCTTGCCCAGATAGAAGTTCTAAAGCTGCTCCACCACCTGTCGAAATGAGAGAAAACTGCAAATTTGGCTCTTTTTTCTGTAAATTTTCGACGAAACCGGTCGTATCACCACCACAGATGACGCTGGTGATGTCGGAGTTATTACCTAGTGTATGAGCAAGGTCAATAGATGAAGCAGCATTCTCGGGCGTTTCAGTGGCTCCTAGCGTACCATTCCAGAGAACGGTTTTTGCGCTCGAACACATTTCACAAA
>JAZLJF010000020.1:0-26173 GCA_045597305.1 Candidatus Nanosyncoccus sp.
CAGAAGTATTCTTGAAGGACTTGCGCGACTATACATTCCATACGAATGTAGGCGATCAATCCGGCGGTGGTTATATACAAGCTGGTTACTATCGTATTCGTAAATTAGCCGATGGCAACTGTTGGATGACAGAAAACTTGGGTCACCCACAGGAAACTGGTCACTATTACTACTCCTGGGATACCGGCATCAACAGCAAGACCAAGTGGGCTCCTACCTCCAACTTCATCGACGGCACCGACGCCAGTGTTTATACTACCGGTGATGACTCGAAGAGCTTATTACAATATAAAGATGGAGATGTCTCTCATGATCATACCTACTATGGCATGGGCTGCCCGAATGCATGGGGTACTAGTGGCGAACTTGGATCCGATATTCCATGCGTAGCTACTGGACGTATTGTCAAAGATGGCAATAATGAAGATCAGAAGAACGGTACCTATTACCACTTCCAAGCTGCATCAGTTGGAACTGGTAGCGCTATCACTACCGACAATGCAAACGTTCCTGATACCTTCTGCCCACTTGGTTGGCAACTACCTTATAGTGGTACAGCTGGAGTATATTATAATCAATCTAAATCCTGGAAATATCTCTTCGATACTTATAGTATTACTTATGATGATGGTGGAGCAACTGAATCCGCCAAGATTAAGTCTTATCCATTTTCCTACGTTTACTCTGGCAACTACCACTGGAGTACAGGTCGTCTGTACCGCCAGGGTAACTATGGCTTCTACTGGTCTTCTACCGTAGTTAGTAGTACGAATGCTTACCGCCTGGGTACGTGGTCTTCGGCTATTCGCCCTGCGAGTTCGAGTACTAAGGCGGACGGCTTCACCCTTCGTTGCGTTACTAGGAATTAGCATCCTGGCAGATTGTGTTAAATATATAAGGATGGCTGGGGCATTTGGTGATTTTGTTCGGATATGAACGAACCCGAATAAGGTGATAAATCCACGGACGAGTACGGTACTGTAATACCGGCGCAGTCCGACTGGATTTATTACTGAAATTCGGGCGTGAGTTCAGTTGCGAACAAAATTAGCGAATGCCTAGCCATCCCATTTGTTAGAACAAAATTACTGAATGTTTAACTATTCCCTTTTCAACTAATACAACTGAGCACTTAGTGTCTTGGAAGATGAAAATTTAATGAAAATCTGGGTAATTTTTATGTTCTAATATATTACTACAATCTGTTATTAGGTGTTATGTCAATAGGAATAACATATATTAGAACATATTTTAGGCATTCTTTCCCTGGTAGTTTTAATGCAAATTTTACCTTGTTCTTCCCTAATTGACATTTTACTGCATATATTTTACAGTATTATTCCCCTCCCTGTTAATATGTATTGAATATCGGCTCGAATTTTTTTCACAGAAAAGACCTTGTGCTTTTTATTTTTTATAGCATAAGCGCTTGACAAAACGAAAGAACATTGCACTACTAAAATCAAAAATATGTTATAATTTGTTTATGGCTTTTATTCGTCAATTCAAGACAAAATCTGGTGCAATTGGTGTCCAAATCTGCACAAAACAACACCAGAGAATTGTCAAAACGATTCATATTGGTTCGGCGAATTCTGATGGAGAATTAACTCTTCTTTTGAAAAGGGCACAGGAAATCATTAATCGCGACAAAACGCCACTTTTCGATCTTTCTGAATTTGATATTGATGCTGAAAACAGGGAAGTATAGCTATTTATTGAGTGCTTTTCTTGCGATACGATTGATTTTTCTGCTAATTTTGTAAGCTTTGTAGCTTTTCTTGTTTAGCACGATGTCGTACGTCCCACAGTAATCTATCTGACGACCGCCAAATGACTTCTTGAACTTCGTAAAACCTGCCCAAGGGTGGTTTTTTGGCGCATTTTCTGGAGCGATACCCCAGAAATCAAAGTACTTTAGACCTTTTTTCTTCGCGTCAAATATCGCTGTACTCAAGATAGCGACAGATGCAGGAAGGCGATGATAATCATAATCAGATGCTGATTGCATATAATACCGAGTATCGCCATGGTCAAAGAAAAGGGAAGCAGCAATAATTTTTTTGTCATTTAAACCTTGAAGCCAGTCGGGTTGAATTTCCATTTTCGACTTGTCAAAATTAGCTAGATAGAGCGTCGCGAACTTTTGAGCTAATTCGAGTTTTAGGTAATTTTCTGAGAAAGAGCTAAAATTGCGTTTGTTTGCTACTTGTTTTTGTAGGTCGGTCAAAAAATGAATATCATCTGGATTTTTAGAGGTTGATACAGATATGCCTTTTTTAGGGAATTGATTGAAACAGGTTCGCGTCCCCTGGGTGAAGTTTGAGATTATCGTCTCGCGTGGTTGGTCGAGGTCTAGAACCCATGTCTCACGTGGACTTAAATCTTTTGATTTTTTGGCGTTTTTCAGATTTGCCCAATAGGAGGCTGTTTCAGGTGCTTGTGGCTCGATCCTGATAAACATAGCCTTTTCACGCTTCGCAAGGCTCTGGAGGGCTTCTAGGGCCTTAATAGCGCTTTTTTCTGTATTAGCATAAGGGCCATAAGGCAAAAATAGGTAATTACCGAGTTTTGTAGTCTTCTTAATTGCAAGGAAAGTATATTCATTTGTCTCTTCAAAAAATGTCGTTTCACCTAGTTCATCCTGCAATTTTTGCCACTCCCGAGTTTGCTGAAGAGGAATATTCATACTTGTATTATAGCATGATTAATTAATCTGCGAGCGAGGCATAATATTTAGCTCATACGGATTCGTAGGTGGGACGTTCTTTGCAATTTCGTAAAATGCAGCTGTTCCGACCATCGCTGCGTTATCCCCGGCATATTTTAAATCAGGGAAGAATACGCCCAAATTTGATTGTTTTGTAAGTTTGCTGAATGCTGTTTTTCTAAGGTCCTCGTTCGCGCTGACTCCACCAGCGAGAACAACAGACTTTGTACCTGGATATTGTTCGAGTGCTTTTTCGAGTTTATTTAGGAGGATTTTTGTTGCTGTTCTCTGAAATGATGCTGCGAAATCGGCTTTTTGCTCGTCAGATAAGCGTCCTGCAAGTTCATGAGAAGGAAAGCTTATAGGTACACCGACTTCTTTTTGGACGGCGCGGAGAACGGCTGTTTTGAGCCCAGAAAAGGAAAAATCGAGATCTTTTATCTGTGGAATTGGCAACTTGTATCGTTCCGGATTGCCATTTTTTGCAGCTTGCGATATGGATGGGCCACCAGGGTAGGGAAGACCAAGTATTTTTGCGATTTTGTCATAACATTCACCTATGGCGTCGTCATATGTGGTGCCAATAATTTCGAACTTATTATGCTCGTCCATTCGGATAATTTGTGTATGCCCACCAGATACGACTAGAGATAGAAGTGGAAACTCAGGCTTGTCATCTTCTATCCAGCTGGCATAAATATGTGACTTGAGGTGATGAACGGCATAAAGTGGCTTATCATGTATAATTGCTAAGGTTCTTGCGGTAAGTGTTCCGATCAAAAGAGAACCTAGCAGGCCAGGAGTATGAGTGACTGCTATTGCATCAATTTTCTTCCAGTCATCGGAGTCGTCATGAGTAAAACCAGCTTTTTTAAATGCTTGGTGGATGACTGGTAATATTGCTTCAAGATGAGAACGCGCGGCCACTTCGGGAATTACCCCACCGTAAGATTTAAAAATATCAATCTGAGATACGACGACATTAGAAAGCAACTTTGGTGTTCCTGATTTTGGTTCACCAGAGATAATCGCTGCTGCTGTTTCGTCACAAGAAGACTCGATTGCAAGAATATTCACTATTTTATTATAACATAATTTTAGAGAATTGGAAATAACAGAGCGAGCAAACAGTAACGAGAGGAAACTCGTTTACTGCGTAAATGAGAAACCTCTGTGCTTAGAGCCTCCAGATTAGGAACAAGTGACAGAGACTTCGTCTTTTTGAATACGGGAAAAATAAAATAACAGAGCGAGCTCTGTTATTTTGTTTTTCTCGTATTCAGAAACGCTCCGCGTTCCTGCCACTTGTTCTTAATCTGGCGGAAGCGAGAGGATTCGAACCTCCGGTACGGTTGCCCGCACACACGCTTTCCAAGCGTGCTCCTTAAACCACTCGGACACACTTCCACATGGGTTGATAGTATCATATTTTATTCAGTTTGAGAAGATTTGCACGGATGAACCAACAATGTATAATTAAGCTATAAGCTCAGAAAGGGGGATTGTAATGAGTAGTACATTATTAGATCTTACAAAGCTTGAACAAGGCGTCCGAAAAGAGATATTTGCCGAATCTGTAATTGAGGGAATTCATGTGGTTTTGGCGTGTTTTCCGGAGCAATTTATTCCAACCTCAAATCACTTCAATGGAATTGAGCTTCAAACGAAGAATATTAAAATATTAATTTATCCTGTATATGAGAGTCAAGCATCGCTTTTAATGCATTATGAAATTAATTGCAGAAAATTAGACGAGAATTACGATCAGATAGTGTTTTTGGCAGAGCAATTTACTACGCTCGAAAATAAGAATAAGCTAATGCCTGCAGTATTCCTTTCAAAAGATTGGGCGTGGATTGATTATTTTAACTCAATTCAAGATGAATTATATGCTTTGTAGTATCGTAGTCCGAGGCTTCTGGCCCCGGACTTTTATTTTAAAAAAAGTCGTATGCTTATGCTTGCATATCAGGGGTAGATGTAATACATTATAATTATGAGTCCGCAGGATATTGTTATTGATCTAAAAGGTGTTACAAAGCGCTATGGAATAGGCGATGCGGAATCTTATGCACTGAAGGATTTTGATCTCACAGTAAAGCGGGGTGAGTTTATTATGATTATGGGGCCGAGTGGTTGCGGAAAGACGACTTTACTAAATATTTTAGGTCTTCTTGATAAGCCGACTGAAGGCGAATATCTTCTGAATGGTGAGGCAGTCGAAAAAGTGTCCGATAAGAAAAAAGCAAGGATTCGTGCGAAGAAAATCGGTGTGATTTTTCAGGATTTCAATCTTGTGCCACAGCTAACAGTACTAGATAATGTCACCCTTCCGATGGTCTATGCCGGCTATACTAAAACCCACAGAGAAATGCAGGCTGATCGTGTATTAGAGAGGTTTCATTTACAGGAAAGAGAATACTATATGCCATATCAGCTTTCTGGTGGACAACAACAGAGAGTTGCGATAGCACGTAGTCTCGTTACGAACCCAGAGATAATTTTAGCAGATGAGCCGACAGGTAATTTAGACTCTAGGTCTTCGCATGTTGTGATGGAAGAGTTGCGTGAAGTACATTCTGAGGGAAATACGATTATCATGGTGACGCACAACCCGAACCTGACATCTTATGCTACTCGTGTAATTAATATGCTTGATGGACAGATTGATACAGATATAAAGACTGTAGCAGATAAGGATCTTCCTCAGCCTGTTGCGGTTCATTTTCGAAAGCGTCAAATACTCAAGGAGGTCAAAGAAGCGTTAGCAGGAAATAGCGAAGAAACTCAGAATGCAGAAAACGTGGATGAAGATGAGAATGCAAAGACAAATAACGAGATAATCGATGCAGGACAGCCCAAAAATCTTGAAACACTAGAAAAAATTCAGGAACAATATCAGAAAAAATCAAAGAAAATTTCTAAAAGAAGCAAAAAGAAGAAAGTGAAAGGCAAGAAAAAATGACATTGCTCGTTAGAACTCATTACGCTTTAGCCAAAGAGTCAATTCGGAAGAATCGAACGCGTAGTTTTTTGACTTGCCTCGGTATTGGTATTGGTGTTGCAAGTATTATTCTGATAATGTCTCTCATGGGCAGTATTAATAATATGATTTCATCTCAGGTGAAGGCAATGGGGCAAGATCTCATCGTGATTCGACCAGCCAAGCATGTTGATATGATTGGCTCAATTGTTGAAGGTCTGACGAATTCAAACAGCTATATGACGAGCAGCTTGACGCTCAAAGATTCAAAAGTTATCAGTGGATTGAATAATATTCAGGCTTCTGCTCCTATTGCTGCAGGAATCGCAACATTGACATCTGAGGACCGCACCGTAAAAAGTGCAAACGTAGTAGGCACGAATACTGATTTAATGCGAATGCAAAATCTTCAGTTAAAAAGTGGCACGTTTTTATCTGATAAAGTTGAAAATTCTGCAGTCGTCGGAAGGAATCTGTCTCTTGCTTTATTTGGTACTGCAAGCGAAGCAATTGGTCAGACATTTACTCTGTTCAATCAAAAATTCATTGTAGTCGGTATGCTTGAAGAGATGAAAGATCCGATTAATTTCAGTAATGTCGATTTTGATAGCTCAATGATCGTGAGCGCAGATTACATTGAAAAAATTGGTGGGAATTTTCAGGTACAACAGATTAATGTTAAAGCGGCGAACACAGATATTGTAGGTACACTGTCGAAAGAAATGAACGAGCTACTTTATTCAGAAAAATCTGGAAATTTGAATTATGAAATTCTATCTGGTGATCAGATTACACATCCAGCTGGGAGTTTATTCTCTTTGGTGTCTGGAATGTTGACGGTTGTGGCTGGAGTGTCATTGATTGTGGGTGGTATTGGAGTTATGAACATATTGTTAGTATCTGTCGGTGAGAGAACTAGGGAAATTGGTATCAGAAAAGCAGTCGGTGCTAGTTGGTTTAATATAATGATGCAGTTTTTGTTTGAAGCATTTATTTTGTCGTTATCTGGTGGTATGTTGGGCATGATTCTTGGCTATGCTCTAGCGTTTTTGATTTCAATTTTTACACCGTTTGGTGTTTATATTGATCTTTCCATCATTATCGTGACGATTGCGACTTCATTGATAATTGGATTGATCTTTGGAATTTATCCAGCCGTAAAAGCAGCAAAGAAAAATCCGATTGATTCCTTGCGTTATTATAGATAATATGGATATTGAACTAACTAACAAAAACACCCTCGCTGAGAGGGTGTTTTAATGTATAGTGATAATATTATTTAGATTTCTTGTCAGACTTTTTTAGTTCGTCGCGAATTTCTTT
Organism: Candidatus Nanosyncoccus sp.; assembly: GCA_045597305.1. GTDB lineage: Bacteria > Patescibacteriota > Saccharimonadia > Saccharimonadales > Saccharimonadaceae > Nanosyncoccus. The sequence goes on from JAZLJF010000020.1 coordinate 7,017, forward strand.
TAGAAGCTTAATTGTATCCGTGTCGGCCTTTGTCTCTCTAGCTTCTTCTTTTTCGGCTTTTTCCTCGGAAGTTTTATTTCCTTTCTTCGCGAGTGCTTTAGCCTTTTCATTGAATTTATTAATAATGCGAATCACTACGAAGAGAGAGAACGCAATAATGAGGAAATTTACAACTGATTGGATGAAGCTACCGTAGCGAATGACCGCTGCAGTGTTTCCACCGAAGAAGTTGTGAATGGTGATGCTCAAATCGCTGAAGCTGACGCCACCGATGATTAAGCCTATAAAAGGCATGATAATGTCATTGACGAGAGCATTTACGATGCTTGTAAATGCAGAACCGATTACTACACCTACAGCCAAATCCATTACACTACCTTGACTAATAAATTTTTTGAATTCTTTGATGAATTCTGAATCTGATATTTTTCCCATAATGAAATAATAATATCATAATATTGGTGTTTAGTAAAGGATCCACAAGAATGTGGCTATTCGACGTTGTAGTCCTGGAATTGCTCGTAGAGCTGGTTTAAGTTTTCTATAGATGTGTTTAGGGCAGATTCTAGCCTACTATTTTTCGCGACGGATAATGCTTCGTGTTCTAGCGATATTAGAGTGCCAATTTGGAAAGTAAGCTCTCTTAGATAAGTTCGGTCAAGCAGACCGTTCAAATGAGCATTTTCTAAGTTCGAAAGATACTCGGCCATTATGTTGTTTTCTTCTTCGAGGATTTTTTCATTTTCGGGTTTTTCTGGATTCTTAATGCCAAAATCATCTTTCAAAATGGTGATAAGTGAATATTGTGTCTCATTCAAGACTGATATCAGAGAAGTTCCCATCGAACGTAATTTTGAAGATTTCACGAGCTTTGTATAGGCCGGTGTTTCTTTGACGAAAAGAGAAGAACGTAAATAAATTTTGTTGGTATATTCCTGTTCTTTATTGCCGGAGCCATTAATTATTCCGACAATGATTCCAATTATCATAATAAGGATAATAGCGACACCAGCGCCGAGCAATATTTTCTTTGCAAGAGGTGATTTTATTGAATCGAGTCCGAATAAGCTCTTTTTTGGAGAGCTTGCTGAGCGAGTGTCCTTCGCGATAGTATCAAGATATTGCTTATTATCCATGAGCATATTATAGCACATGTACTAGTTTTTTGTGCTTCTCTGATATAATGAGAGTATGGAAGATGCAAAGGAGGAGATAAAATCCCGACTTGCGATAGAAGATGTAATTGGGCAATACATTGAGCTAAAGCGTGCCGGACGGAGCCTGAAAGGACGTAGCCCCTGGGGCGTTGATAAAACTCCTTCATTTATGGTTTCGCCAGAAAAGGGCATTTGGCATGATTTTTCAGCGAACAAGGGTGGCGACATCTTTACTTTTGTAATGGAGGTTGAGGGAATTACTTTTCGTGAAGCAATGGAGAAATTAGCTAGTCAGGCTGGAGTGGAATTAAAGAAATATAGTGGAAGCGACAAAAAGATTGCGCAGAAAAAGCAGCGTATGAAAGAATCGCTAGAGCTTGCGACTAAATATTACCAGGTTGCTCTTACAAAAAACCGACCAGTTTGTGAATATGTATTTTATAAGCGTAATATGAATCGCACAACGGTGAAAGATTTTAGAATTGGGTATTCGCCGAGTACCGGAAAGGCGCTGAGGGCTTTTCTTGAGAAGAAGGGCTATAATCAGGGTGAGATGGACGATGCAGGTCTATTGAACCAATACGGAGGAGACTTATTTAGAGGTAGAATGATGGTTCCATTCATTGATACGAATGGACAAGTGATTGGCTTTACTGCGCGAATTATTGGTCAGGGTGAGCCAAAATATTTAAATACTCCAGAGACAATGTTATTCAATAAGTCTCGATATATTTTTGGCTTGTATCAAGCAAAAGAGGAAATATTAAGAAGTAAATACGTAGTGATTGTTGAAGGGAATATGGACGTTATCTCTTCACATCAGGCTGGCGTAAGGCAGACAGTTGCCACCAGTGGCACAGCTATGACAGAGCAACATCTAAAGATTCTATCGCGCCTGACAAATGATGTGAGGCTTGCTTATGATAGCGATGACGCAGGTGTCAATGCGACTGAACGTGCTATTAATATAGCTGGGAAACTTGGCATAAATCTTTCCGTCATTTCTGATTATCATGGAGCAAAAGATCCAGACGAATTAATTCAAAAGGATCCAGTACTTTGGAAAAATGCGGTGGAAAAATGCAGACCAGCAGTCGAGTGGCTACTCGATAAATATGAAGAGAAATTAGATATTACGTCGGCTCGTGGTAAAAAAGAATATTCCGATATTGCAATGAAAGTAATCCAGTATCTTCCTGATTCGGTAGAACGAAAACATTACGAGCAGGAAGTTGCAAAACGTCTTGACGTTACGGTCGAGGATCTATTGTCGAAAAATATCACGTCAAATAATGCAAAGAAAAGGCTAAAACCGATTAAGACTGACGGAATACAGGACACGAAAGTGAAAAGAATTAAATATCTGGAGGATAATATTCTTGCGATTATGGTGTTTGGGGGAGAAGCTGGTGCAAATATTGACCTAGAAATTCCGGAGGATGAAACGAGACTGGAAGAATTATCAATGATTTATGAAAATAATTTCAAAGATCAATCGATTGATAGCTTGAAAAAAGATTGCGAAGATATGTATCGACAATACAAAACAGCTCGCAATGCTCAAAAAATTGCCGATCTGAGTGTGGAACTAGATAGCTGCGAGGACAATGAGCAAAGAACTAAGGAAATTTTGCGTGAGATAAGGAAACTACAGAAAGGTTGATATTTTATCTGAATTTGATATAATTTTTCTTAATGATGCAAGATAAAGATGATATTCTGAACTCTGGAAATTTAATGATAGAGCAAGAAGAGCCTGGTATGGGCGATCTTGACGATGAAGAAGAATTATCAGATGAAGAATTAGAGATTACTGTTGATAATGTTGATGCGTTTGCAGATGACTCGGTCCGATTGTATCTACGAGAAATTGGCAAAATTCCACTTCTTTCACCGGAAGAAGAAGCTGAACTCGCTCAACGCGTCGTAAAAGGTGACAAGAAGGCAAAAGACAAGCTAGCAGAAGCAAATATGCGTCTAGTTGTTTCTATCGCGAAGCGTTATTCCGGTCGTGGACTAGACCTTCTTGACTTGATTCAAGAAGGTAACACTGGCTTACTTCGTGCAGTAGAAAAATTTGACCCAGATAAGGGATTCAAATTTTCTACTTATGCTACATGGTGGATTCGTCAGGCTATTACTCGTGCTATTGCGGACCAGGCACGTACTATTCGTATTCCAGTCCACATGGTGGAGACGATCAACAAAGTATTACGTGCGACTCGTAAGCTGACGCAAGAATTGAATCGTGAGCCGACCACCGAGGAAATCGCAAAAGAAATGGACATGGAACCTGAAAAGATCGAATATGTTATGAAAATCAAACAGGACATCGCTTCACTTGATCAGAGCGTGGGTCGTGATGGTGATGACGAGGATTCCGTTTTAGGCGATTTTGTCGAAGATGAAGAGCGCATTTCTCCGGAAGATTCAGCTGCGAATCAAATATTGAAGGAGCAGCTTGCAGATATTATTTCCACGTTATCTGAGCGTGAGCAAAAAATCATCAAACTTCGTTTTGGCATTGGCGGAGGTCGTCCACACACACTAGAAGAAGTCGGCGCAGAGTTTTCTGTCACTAGGGAACGCATTCGCCAAATTGAGGCTAAAGCGCTTTCAAAGCTTCGTAAACATAAAGATACGAAGAAACTTCACGAGTATTTGAAATAAAGGAGGACGAATGTTCAAAAAAATCATCAACATTATCGCGACCGGAGTTGTAGCATTATCTGTTTTTCTTTCTTCTACTATCGTGACGGCTCAGCCTGCATATGCTGCAGAACATACGACAATCTTAACTTCCTGTGAAGAAAAGGAAGATGATGAGGGCGGTGGAATTTTTTGTATTTTGAACATCGTCTTGGAGGTATTGACCTATGGTATTGGTATTGCTGGCACGCTTGGGATTGTGATCTCTGGTGTTCAATATCTGACTGCGCGTGATAATGAAGCGCAAATGACGAAAGCGAAATCACGTCTAATTAATATTGCGATTGGTCTTGCTTTATATGCAGTGATGTGGGGATTCCTACAATGGCTTTTACCTGGCGGCGTATTCCATTAATATAGAGAAAAAAATGCAACGTGTCATTCTTGTTTATAATCCAAAATCCTCGAAACAAGCACGAATTCAGACTGAAGTAATAGATAAGTTAAAGTCGATGAGTGGGATTCAGGTCGGAAAATTTCCGGTCAAGACTATCCCTGTTGAAGAAAATGCAAAAAATCTATCAAAAATTTTGATGGATAATGATTTGGTGATTATTGCAGGTGGAGATGGCTCCGCAACAGTTGGAGTAAGTGCTGCGATGATAACAGATAAGGATGTCACTCTTGGGATTCTTGGCTACGGCAATTTTAATGACATGGCAAGAATGTTGGGCGAATCAAACTGTGAAAACCTTGTAGCGGATTTTATGGCTGGAAAAATTCTAAAATTATATCCACTTGAGTCTTACGTGAATGGAAAATTTTACAAATATGCAGCTTGTTATTTAACGATTGGAATGTTTGCTGAAAGCACGGAGGAATTTAATAAGAAAGAAACCCGAGAAAGCCTAAAGAAAGGTAAAAAAGGTCTGCTCTTTTCTATTCGCAGGCTCATGAAGTGGTATTTTACTAATAGAAAAAAAGATTTTTTACCAAATAGTGCTTTACTAAATGGAGAACCAATGAACAAGAATGTCACAGATGTATTATTTGTGAATAGTAATACCGTTGGTAAAATTATGCGAGGTGGAAAATATTGGCGTCAGAAAAAAACATATCTCTTGGTGGTAGGAAAGTTACAGAATTTTCTTTGCCTGACATGGTTCATGATTAAAAGTATTTTGTGGCATTTACCAGGTGAGGATCAATCCTCTGAGGTAAAGATTATTTTCTCGAATCCTTCGGAAATTGAAATTCAAGCTGAGGGTGAATATGAAAAAATCGAAGTTCAAGAACTCATTGTAAACAAGGCAAAAAAACCAATCAAAGTCGTCACTAGATAATAAATCTGATATAATTACCTCATGAGTGAGAAGACGAAAAATGAGGTGCTGACAGATGCCGACATTCAGGCTGAAGCAGAATTAATCCGTGAAAACAGAGACAATGTAAAAATTATTGCAATTGTTGGCATGAGCGGGAGTGGAAAATCTGTCGCCGTAGATTATTTGACGAATAAAGGTTATCCAAAAGTATATTTTGGCGGAATGATCTATAAGGAAATGGCGAAACGTGGAGTAGAACGGACACCAGATGGTGAAAGTGAAAAACATTTCCGCGAGATGATTCGTGAGACAGAAGGAAAAGATTGGGTAGTACGCCAGGTAATTGACGAAGTACATGATTTAATGAAAGCAGGACAGAAGAGAATTGTATTAGATGGTGTTTATTCTTGGACCGAGTATAAAACACTAAAAAAAGAATTCCCAAAAATGATGACATTTGTAGCTATTGTCGTGCCGAGAAAACTACGCTACAAGCGTGTTGCGGTACGCCCAGATCGACCGTTCAATACTGAAGAAATTCGAGAACGTGATCGCAGCGAGATAGAGAATCTCGAAAAAGGTGGCCCTATTGCTGCAGCTGATTATTATGTTCTAAATGATGGAACAGTAGAGAATATGCAGGAAAAATTAGCCGGAATTTTAGACGAGATTAATTTTTAGAGGAAGAATATGAAGAAGCTAGTAATCATCGACGGAAAAAGTGTTTTCTATCGTGGATACTATGCGATGGGGAATCTTTCCAAATCTGATGGTACGCCGACAGGTGGAATTTATGGTTTCGCTGTCATTGCACTAGAAATCGTCAAAGAAATTCAGCCAACAAAAGTAGTAGTCACTTGGGATAAGGCGAAGACCTCGACTAGGAAGCGTAAAGAAATCTATGCCGATTATAAGGTCGGTCGGGTGAAACCGCCAGAAGACTTTTTCACGCAAATTCCACTTTTGGAGCGATTGATTGAAGCTCTGGGCTGGGCTTTTGTTGAATGTGATGACTATGAGGCGGATGATATTATTGGTACCCTAGCTCGACAAGCTGATGAATTGACGGATTCAGGTAAGGAAGAATGGGACACAGTGATAGTATCATCAGATCTCGATATGCTTCAAATAGTTGATGAAAATACCAGGATGTATCGTCTATTGAAGGGCTTTTCCGATTTGGAAGAAATGGATGTTCCAGCAGTCGAAGAAAAGTACAATATTAAAAAGAGCCAATTCCTCGATCTTAAATCACTAAAAGGTGATGCAAGTGATAATATCCCAGGTGTGCCAGGTATTGGCGAGAAAACTGCAGTACAATTATTGAATGAATATGAAACACTCGAGGGTGTCTATGAACATATTGACGAAATCAAGGGTTCTATTCAGAAGAAATTAATTGCTGGAAAAGAATCTGCTTTTATGTCGAAAAAATTGGCGACAATTATGACAGATGCGCCAGTAGAATTATCAAAATTACCAGATCTGATAGTGAATCCAAAACGAGTTGCTGATGCTCTGAAATATCTTGAGTTTCATTCCGTGCTGAGAAAATTCATTGCTGATATTGATAAGATTCGTGAGAATCCTCTTTCCGACTTAAAAGTCATATCTGATAAAGATGCTGAAAAATATACTAGTGAGTTTATAGAAGAAAAGTCAGATGAAAATGATTCTGAATTGCCAGTGAAGACCTTTTCTCCTTCCGATTTTGATCAATTTATCGTGCGTGATGATATTAAAAAAGAAATGCATGCGAATTCTAATCTAGCTATAGAAATAATAGACAAGCAAAAGAAATATTGGGACTTGAACCAATCCCAATTTTTACTAAACCCGCTAATGCGGACTCAAAATGAAGAGTCGAAGGAGAAACAAGGCTTATTAAATTTTGGGCTGACCACAGAAGAGGAGCAAGCAAATAAAGAAAAAGCAGCAGCTCAGGCTACAGAGCTTTCGCGTTATCCGAAGTTGGAACAGATTTATCAGGAATATGATTTGCCTTTGATTCCTGTTCTGTACAAAATGGAGAAAAAAGGCGTCAAGATTTCTCGCTCTTACTTCGGCGAGTTACTGGATGAATATCAAAAAGTAGTATCCAATCTCGAGAAAGAAATATACGAGTTAGCTAGCGAAGAATTCAATATTAATTCACCGATTCAGCTTAGCGAAATTTTGTTCGAGAATTTAAAGCTTCCGACTAAGGGGATTAAGAAAACTGCACGTGGATATTCGACTGGTGCAAAAGAACTGGAAAAATTAAAAGATCAGCATCCAATTATTCGGAAATTAATGGAATATCGTGAAGCGTCGAAATTACTAACGACTTATATTGCGCCGTTCCCAGAAGTTGCAGATGGAAATGACAGAATTCATACTACGTTCACGCAGAATGTTACTGCTACTGGCAGGCTTTCTAGCATTAGCCCAAATCTTCAGAATATACCCGTGCGCACTGAGGCTGGTAGGAGAATTAGGACTGGATTTGTTGCAGACGAAGGAAAAGTTTTTGTATCTGCCGATTATTCGCAATTCGAGCTAAGATTGGCTGCGATTTTATCTGGTGACAAATCTCTTATTGATGATTTTAATTCTGATATAGATATTCATACGAAGACTGCTTCAGATGTATTTGGAGTATCTATGGATGAAGTGACAAAAGATCAACGTCGCGCTGCAAAAGTGATCAATTTTGGTATTTTGTATGGCATGAGTGTCAAAGGCCTTGCCGATGCGACCGGTATGTATTTGTCTGATGCTAAACAGTTTATCGATGAATATTTCAAAGTGCGTGAACCGATTAAGAATTATCTAGAAAAGACACTTGAACAGGCAAAGAATGAAGGCTATGTCGAAACTTTTTATGGTCGTCGTCGCCCTACTCCAGACGTGAAGTCTTCTAATTTCATAATTCGTCAAGCGGCTGAACGTGCTGCGATGAATATGCCAATTCAAGGAACAGAAGCAGACTTAATGAAGCGTGCCATGATTCGAGTCGATCAATTATTGCCAGAAGGTGCAGAGCTAATACTCCAGATTCACGATTCTTTGATTATCGAATGTGATGAATCTTTAAGCGATGAAGTAGTAAAAATTTTACAAGATACAATGGAAGGAATTGCCCCAGAATTGAAGATTAAGCTTGCCGTAGAAGTTACGACAGGGAAGAACTGGGGGGAGTTGTAAGGTATACTTTACTTAAATTTTTAATATGATGGTTTGTTATTAATGAGCGAAAATAATAAGAGTATAGAAATTTATAAAGCCATCAAGGGTGAAGTGGTTTTTAATGTTGATGCGGAAAATGAAACTATCTGGGCAACAGTAGAGCAGATGTCACAATTATTTGATATAGATAGGACTGTAGTGTCCAGGCACTTACGCAATATCTATAATAGTGGTGAATTGGAAGAGGAAGCAACTTGTGCAAAAAATGCACAAGTTCAAATTGAAGGAGAACGCAAGGTCAAACGTATTGTGAAACGTTATAATCTCGATGCTATTATCTCGGTTGGCTATCGTGTAAATTCGCGCAAGGCGACGGATTTTCGTATTTGGGCAACCAAGGTGTTGAAGCAATATGTGGTTGGTGGAATTGCGATCAATGAACGTAGAATCAAGCAACTATCGTCAGAAAAACTAAAAAATGTCGAAAATATGATGTCAGTAGTGCGTCGTCTAATTGCTCGTCAAGAATTAGATGCTGGCGAAGCGACTGGTGTATTAGAAGTGATTTCTAAATATGCGGGTAGCTTCCAGACTTTGCGTGAATACGATGATGGATTCATTGATCTATCAGCCATGAATAATCGATCGAAGAAGCAAGTAAAATTGACTTTGGAAATGTGTGATAAATTTATCGTGGAGTTGCGTGAGAATCAAAAAGGCGGAGAATTATTTGGTAAGAAAAGGAATGATAGTTTTGCTGGCTCGTTAGCTTCGATTTATCAGAGCTATGATGACGAAGATCTTTATCCTACTATTGCCGAAAAAGCTGCGAACCTGCTTTATTTCATTATCAAAGACCACCCTTTTTATGATGGAAATAAGCGGATTGGCGCAATGTTATTTATTATTTTTCTCACTATGAATAATTATCATCTTACTGACAAGGGCGAGACTAAGATCTCCGATCGCGCGCTTACGGCAATGGCGCTTTTGATCGCCGAAAGCAATCCAGAAGAAAAAGAACTCATCGTCAATCTTACTGTGAAATTACTCGAAGGATAGTCCACGAATCCTCGTATGAGGGATAATCTATAAATCTGATGCACTAAAGATAGAGATGATATAATATATATAATATGCCAGAGTTGCCAGAAGTAGAGACGATTCGTCGTGGGCTGTGTGGTTTTTGTTTGCAGCAAAAAATTAAGTGCGTGGAAGTTCGTTCGGATAAATCTTTCATTGGACCAAAAGAGATTGTCGTAAGGCAGAGAATCGAAAACATTCGCCGCTTTGGTAAGGCTTTGATTTTTGACCTGACTGGAAATGTGTCTATGATGATTCATCTTCGCATGACTGGTCAATTAATTTATCGATCAAAAAATAAAAAGTCTGACTCTTTTGCTGGTGGTCACCCGACAGATTCGTTTTTTACAGAACTTCCAGACAAGCAGACGCGTGTAATATTCGAGCTAGGGAAGGGTACACTTTTCTTTAATGATCAGCGAAAATTTGGTTTTGTTAAAGTGATGCCAACTGAGGAAGTAGAGGAAGATAACTTTATTAGGAATTTGGCGCCAGAGCCTTGGGATATGGAGCCGATGGATTTTTATGAGAGACTTCAGCATCATAAAAATTCTTGCGTAAAGGCTGTGATTCTAGATCAAAAAATCATTTGTGGACTAGGTAATATTTATGCCGACGAAGCATTATATGATGCGAAAATTCATCCGACTAGATTAGCTGGTAGTATTACTAAAAAAGAGACAGAAGCATTGCTCAGTAGTATAATGAAGGTGATGGAAACTTCGATTGAATCTGGCGGCTCGACGATGGCGACATATTTAAAACCAGATGGCACCAAGGGGGATTATTTAAGATTATTTGCAAAGGTTTTTCGACGTGAAGGTGAACCATGCGGACGTTGCGGCGCAGAAATAGAAAAAATCCGAGTAGCTGGGCGTGGGACTCATATTTGCCCAGTGTGCCAAAAATGTGTCTCAGCATATAAATCAGTCACGCGAGGTCCTAGGAGAGTTTCAAAATGATACATGTATTTTACGGTTCAGATCGTATTAAGATCTCTACAGAGATAAAGAAAATTCTGGGCGAGGATTATGAGATTTTTAATGGTGAAAATCTTTCTGCGGACGATATCCCGAATTTATTCATGGGCCGTACGATTTTTGCTGATGAGAGACGAATACTCATAAAAGACATTACGCCGGCTAAGGGTGAGTCAAGCTTACTTTCCAATACTCTCGGCAATAAGGACTTTTACGAAATCGCACAAGAATATGTGAATACTACACATAATATTGTGATATGGGAAACGACAACTAGCCTGAAGAAATCATTCAAGGATTTTTTGAAAAATCCACAGATAGAATCTCGGAAGATAGATTTGGCCCCACAGGTAGATATTTATAAAGTGTTTGGTGTATTTGACGCTGCATGGACGGATGGAAAACAAGCTATCAAGCTTTTAGATCAGATAAAATCGCAAGAGGATCCATTCATGTTCGTTGGGTTACTTTCCACGCAGGCAATTAAGAAATACGAAGCGCATCAAGGTAAAAAAGAAAAGAGAGTCTTGCGAGAACTCTCTAAACTAGATATTGCGATGAAATCGACAAATTATGAACCGTGGCAGCTTATTTCGTCTTTTTTGCTGCAGGTTTCTTTGTGGTAGTTTTCTTTGCTACAGTTTCTTTTTTTGCAGCTGGCTTTGCGCTGGCGCTATTCTTGACGCCAGCCTCTTTTAAGATTTTTGCAGCTGAAGCTTTGCGACGAGAAGCAGTATTTTTCTTCATCAAATCTTTCTTTACAGCCTTGTCATATTCGGACTGAACCTTCTTGAAAGTGTCAGCTGTAGGATTTGCCTTGAACTCTTTAAGAGCGTTTTTGATATCACGTTTGATTTGTTGATTATGCTCAGTACGTTTCTTAGCTTGGCGAGCAGCCTTTTTAGCAGATTTAATAATCGGCATTTAGTCTTCCTATAATTTACATTAATATTATATATTGCACATTATTATACCTCAGATTGTAAAAATTGTAAAGTGTAATAACTTATTTTCCTCTTTACATTGTAAAATGATTATGCTATCATCAAGTTGTATATTATTTTAAAATAAAACAAAAATGCCAGAAGAAAAAAAGAAGGTGAAGACACCGGTAGATGAGACAGTAGGTCAGGTCTTAGAAAAACTAGAAGATGCTGACAGTATTTTGGTGACTTTGTCACGCGACCCATCAGTCGATGAAATGGCTACGGCCTTAGCTCTAACGATGGCTCTTGATGGCGTTGGGAAACATGCGACTGCAATTTATTCTGGTGAGACTCCTAATGTGATAAAATTTTTAAATCCAGAGAAGACTTTTGAGACGAACACAAATAGTTTGCAAGATTTTATTATCGCGCTAGGAAAGGAAAAAGCCGACCACCTTCGTTACAAAGTTGAAGGTGATTTTGTAAAGGTTTATATTACTCCATATAAGACGACTATTTCAGAAAAAGATCTTGAATTTTCGAGAGGTGACATCAATGTTGATATGGTTATTTGTTTGAACGTGACAAATCAAGACGATCTTGATAAGGCGCTTGAGGAACATGGTAGGATTTTGCACGATGCGGCTTTAGTAAATATCTCCAATGGCGCTCCTGGTCAAACCGGTGGAATAGAATGGAATAATGACAAGGCTTCATCTGTTGCGGAAATGGCCTATATGATGCTTGAAAAAATGGGAGCTAAATACTCGCCAGACGTTGCAACGGCACTCTTGACCGGTATTATTGCAGCAACAGAACGTTTCTCAAATGATAAGACAACTTCTGAAACGATGGCTATTGGTGCAAAATTGATGCAGAATGGTGCCGATCAACAATTAATTGCTTTGAATATGAAGCCGAAAGAATCTCAAAAAGAAGAACCGGAAAAAGAAGAAGTAGCTCCAGACAGTATCGAAGCCGATAGTGAGGTGCCTCTTTCTCCAGAGCAAGAGCTCGAGCGTATGATAAGCGGAGGAAATACAGGCCTCACAGAGCTAAATGATACTAAAAAATCCTCAGCTAATAATCTAATAACTGAACTATCTGGAATTGTACAAGAAAAGGATAAAACAGGGAAGGAAGTAGTAAATATGCAAAATGAGCAACCAACTATAGAACAAGAATTTGCTTCTCAAATTCCTGAAGTCGGACAAGTTTTGTCTGTTAGTGAGGAAACGATTCCGCAGATACCTATGCAGTCAATTCCAGAAGTGGCGAATACGCCAATCACTGCGAACACTCAGATGGGTTATATTCCCGATGGAGCAAAACAAGCTTTGGCTGGCGATGTTGACATGACGAATTTGCAAGCATCCGTGTCGACTGGGGTGGTTCCAGCTGCAAATGTATATGGTACAGCCCAAGAGAGGACTGAATATCATGACGGAACAGTCGACCCTTTAGATAACGAAGAGAGGCCAAAAGATTATGGTGCCATGATGGAAGAAGCGCTCGCTGAAGCGACTCCTTCAATTAGTTTAATGCCAACACAGCCAGCAGTTCAAACTATTCCGCAGGCTGTGTCGCAGCCAATCCCGCAGCAAACTACGCAGCAAGTAGTTCAGCAGATTCCGCAGCAACCTGTTGTTCAAGCTGTTCCGCAACCAGCTGTGGCGGCTCCAGTAGCTGAACAAAGTATTGATGATATGGTCAATCAAATGGTTAGCCAAGCGCAGGCAAACAATACTATTAATCTTCCTCCACCGCCGGCGCCACCGATTGATATTATTCCAATGCCTCCTTCCACTACTCCTTCATTACCGCAAGTGCAAGTCTCGACCCAGCTAAATCCTAGTATGCAGGCTGCCGTTCAGTCAAGTGCACAGCCTATTATTCAACCAAGTACATCATCTGTCGCCCAAGCAAATGTACAGTCTGTAGGGCAACAAACTATTCAGGGTTCAGTTCCAGAGCCTGATCCATCAGCAGCCTCAGGAATACCAGCGGTTCCTACCGTCGCTTCCCAATCTGTGGAGCCGGTGAATCCGGTGGTAGTTCAGCCGGTCCAGAATCCTGCCTCAGTCCAGCCGGTTCAGGACCCGGGTTCATTTAAGATACCAGGTATGTAGAGTATGGTAATGTTACCTATTTTGCTTGCTATGGGCATTTCTGCCGCTATGGTTGCGATGCTTGCACATTCAGGCAATTAATACTGCGAGAAAACAAAAATAATCTGTTAATTTGCGATGATGGTATTTCATCTGTATAATTAAGAGTATGAATTTACTGAACCAAGAGATTTTGTTGGTCGATAAACCAGCAGGAATGAGTAGTTTTGCTGTGGTTGCTCGGATTAGAAGAATTCTGACTGAACAAGCGCGAGCAAAAGCAATTCAGGAGGGAAACACTCCACCGAAAAGGGCAAAAGTTGGTCATGCTGGTACGCTTGATCCATTTGCGACTGGACTTTTAGTTTTATTGCTTGGTAACGGAACAAAAAAAGCTGGCACATTTTTGAAATTAGATAAGAGTTACGAAGCCACAATTAGACTAGGAAAAGTGTCATCTACTGGTGATATAGAAGGAGAAATCGAAGATTACAATAGCGCATATTCCAAAAATATGGTGCCAACGCTTGAGGAAGTTCGTGAAGTAGTAGAGTTGTTTAAGGGTGGAATAGTGCAAAAAGTGCCAGCGTTTTCGGCTGTAAAAATCAATGGACAGCGCGCTTACAAACTAGCAAGAGCTGGCAAAGAAGTCCAAATGCCAGAGAGAAAGATCAAGATTTATAACATTCGCATCTTGAAATACGAGTGGCCGAATTTGGAGATCGCCTGCGATGTGAGTTCAGGGACATATATTCGCCAATTAGGCATTGATATAGGTGAAAAATTAGGTGTAGGAGGTTATTTGACAGCGCTTCGACGCACAAAAATTGGGGAATATGATATAAAAGATGCAAAAACTCTTTCCGATTATGGTATAATCGATTAAAAGGAGGCTAATGGAAGGTAAGGGTGAGAGTCTAAAACAAGAAGTTATTACCGAGCAAGGTTCAGTTGGCCCAGCAGATAAATGGGAAGCTGTAAAAGAGGTAGAATTTGCTGGTAATGGTTCTGCACGGGATAAATTTTATGAGAGGTATTACAAGAGTCATCCAGGAGAAGTGCATAAAGCTGTCCAAGATTTCTTAGATCAAAAAATGTCAGAGGAAGAAGAGCATCATGCTGAAGAGATGACTCGTATTGCAGAAGAGCAAACGGACGGATGGACCGAAGAGGATTCTCAAAAACTTCGCGAGCTTGAAAAACGTGATTTCGCAAAGGGAGAAGAAGAGCCAGCTGAAGATGCTGAAGAAGCTAAAGAAGATATAATCGAAGATTATGTAGAAAAGCCTCAAGAAGAATCAGCAGAGGAGACTCTTGCAAGGATATTTGAAGAAACTCATCAGAAGCCGCAAAATGAAAAATCTGATTTTGGCGAGTATGGAGAAACGCAATTTCACGTTGGAGAAAGTTTTGATAATGTTAAAGAGGAGATAGCTACCACTACGCCAGAGGGCGAAGAACTAATACTAAAGGTAGAAAAGAGCCATCCTATTAATCCAGAAAAGTATCTTGTTTATAGCGTTTCCGATAGCGAGCAAGAAGCAATTCCGCGTGAGAAATTAATTGAAGCGTTTCAGGCAAAAGCAGAGAATGCTACTGATGCAAAGAAATATTTCGAAACAGTCCGTTTATCGAATCAAATCATGCATGAATACCAGGACAATCCAGAGATGATTGCACAGCTAAAGGCAATAGAGAATACGAAGCCATATCAGAAGAATCGTACGAATGCCGAATTGGAAACAGCAAAGAAAGTAATAGCAAAAAGAAGCGAAGATTTGGTTCGAGCGCAAGAAGAGTATGATAAGCTAAACAGAGGTGGATTATTTAAGAAATTGGTCAATCGTATGGCTAGAAAGACCGCCGAAAGTCGTGTGCAATGGACAAAAAAAGACATTGAAAATGCCCAGAATGACATTGCTCGGCTAGAAGCTCAATTAGCTCAACTTAATAGTTCAGACGAAGCAAAGAAAGAGACTACCAACACTCAGCGGATAATAGTATCGGGGAACCTGGCTGGGCTACATGCGGATGACGATAGGGATGGGATTGCTGCTTAGTTGTGAGGTCTTGCCATATCTGTTTCTATATGATATAATTCCTTTATGATAACAAAAGAGAAAAAGGCGGAGGCTATTTCTAAGATGGCTCGTAGCAAGAAAGACGTCGGATCTCCAGAGGTTCAGATTTCTATTTTGACAGAGCGTATTAAGGAAGTAACTGAGCACATGAAAGAAAACAAGCATGATTTCATGGCTCGCCGTGGCTTAACTCAAATGGTCGGTAAGCGTAAAAGGCTTCTCAAGTATCTTGAGAATACAGATTACGAAGCTTACAAAAATACCGTTTCGAAGTTAGGCTTGCGCAAATAATCCGCGAATCAAGCATTCACTTGGTCATGAATCGTGTTCTGGCTCGGTGAAATGAAAAATCCCTCTAATTGAGGGATTTTTTCTATAAGAAAGGCTTTTCTATAAAAAACGGCCCCGGGATAATCTCCGGGGCCACATCCAGGGGGGGTGCTTTCTTCACCCTAAAAACGAGTGAAGATATATTAAACAAAACAGAATGAGGTGAGTACGAAGGACCTCAAACTGCCTTGGCCAAGATTATCTGAGGAGCGCTCTTGTCTTTTCTTCTTCAACTTTAAAAAGACGACTAATTGAGTCTCGCTCAGAATCTTCTGTGAACATTCCTAGAATGTCCGCTAACATGCTTCCTGTAATTGGTGGCGCCTTGTACAAGTTTAAATTCTTGATGAAATTATTTGTCACCTCATTACATGATTCGTATTCTGAAATTTCATAATAAATTTTGTATTGGTCTGCCTCTTTTTTCTGCCATTTCTTAAGATATTTTTTCATATCTTTAATAACTTTTTCAACGACGAGCTCAAAATTTTTCTTTTCTTCCTCGTGGTTATGAAAGCTATTTGCGGATATGCTATTTCTTAAAATAGTGCATTTCACAGTGTTTCCGTATCTTACAGGAATGATACAGAGAGGAACTAAGTTCCTGTACTGATTTCTCACTGCTATAAACAAACTTACAACTGGGTCGTTACAGGTGGGCTTCCCATCTGCATCGTGTGGTGCCCAAGGGATATTTCCCTTGATTTCAAATTTAGCACTCAGGGCTTCTCCATCAATGGATCCCATCACAAAAGAAATTTCTTCCTGTTGCATAAAGCATTTTCCTCCTTCGAAAGCTACTAAATTTAAGTTGTATTTCCCCAAATACAACCAACTTCATTGTTTATTATAGCACACATTGTCAAAAAAGTCAACGCTTTTTTACAGGGAAGAAATATGGTAAAATCAGAGTAAGAAATTAAGAGGGAAGACGGCAGATTCCTACATCTATTTTAAATAGGAATAGAAATCTGATGTTTTCCCAGAAAGGATAATATGGATATTATTAACCCTAGTGGCAAGAAAACTACTTCGGTCACTACTATGTGGCATGGGAGAGAGCTAAAATTAGAGGTAAATCGAGTAGGATTTCGTACAACTTCTAGTGTTTTGGTGACTTATGGTGATACGACTGTTCTGGGCAGTGTCGTAGTCAGCAAGCAGCCTGTCAAGCAGGATTTCTTTCCACTTTCGATTGAATACGAAGAAAAGTTTTATGCTGCTGGTAAAATGTCAGGAAGTAAATTTATTAAGAGAGAAGGTAAGCCATCCGACAATGCGATTCTTGTTGGTCGTTTAATTGATCGTCCGATTCGACCACTATTTCCAAAGGGCTACCGTCAGGAAATTCAGGTAGTGACGACGGTTCTTTCAATGGATCCAAGCTTCCGCCCAGATTGTGTTGCGATGGTTGCAGCAAGTGCGGCGCTTCATTGTGCAGGTGTACCATTTGATGGGCCTGTGGCAGGTCTTCGTATTGGCCGTGTTAAAAATTCTGCCGGTGAGCTGGAGTTCAAGACCTTCCTTTCAGCAGAAGAACGTGAAGTGTCAGACCTTGACCTCGTCGTTGCAGTGCGTAATGGTAAAGTGATGATGGTTGAAGCTGGAGCAAATGAAGTACCAGAAGCAGTCATTATTGATGCTATGCGTTGGGCAGTAGAGAATTGTAAGCCAGCTTTGGAACTTCAGGAAAAGTTGCGAGAAGTAGTTGCTCCGGAAGAACTAGAATATGAATTAGTATTGCCTGAAGAATCGATTCAAGAAAAAGTCGATAAGTGGACTGCGCCAAAATTTGCTGGTGGTAAAATTCGTGGAAATGTTCTCGAACGTCAGAAGATTTGTGATGAATTACGTAGTGAAATGGATACAGAATTTGCACAAGAATTAGGCGAAGGTGAAACAGAAGAAGAAAAAATTGCAGATTATGAAGAAAATTATAAGGCTGAGTATGATGATGCTTTTGAGCTAGCCGTTCATCATGAAGTGCGCCGTGGAATTATCGAAGAAGGTGTCCGCCCAGATGGTCGAAAGACTACAGAAGTGCGCCCACTTTCTTCCCAGGTATCAGTTTTGCCAAGAGCACACGGTTCGTCTCTTTTCACACGTGGACTTACACAAGCTATGAATATTGTGACACTTGCTCCAATGAGTTTTGCTCAAGTAATTGATACCATGGAAGTAACCGATGGCGTCAGACGATACATTCATCATTACAATGCCGCTCCATATACAGTTGGCGAATGTGGAAGAATTGGTTCTCCTGGACGACGTGAAGTCGGACATGGATATCTTGCAGAACGTGCACTTATTCCTGTACTCCCAGCGCTCGAAGACTTCCCATATTGTATCCGCTCAGTGACAGAAATCATGTCTCAGAATGGTTCAACCTCAATGGCTGCTACATGCTCTTCTTGTTTGGCTTTGATGGACGCAGGTGTTCCTCTAAAACGTCCAGTGTCAGGCGTTGCTATGGGTCTCATGGTAGACGTTCCAAAGGGGACAGAAATTACATCTGCAGATATTGATAAGGCTTACGTATTAACAGATCTAATGGATGCAGAAGATTTTGCTGGTGATATGGATTTCAAGGTAACCGGTACAACAGAGGGTATCACAGCTCTACAAATGGATATGAAAGTTCATGGTCTACCAGTAGAAATTCTCGAGAAAGCTATTGCTCAGAGCCATGACGGAAGAATGTTTATATTGAATCATATGCTTTCCGTGCTTCCTGGCCCACGTGAAGATATATCGCCATATGCTCCACGCATTGAAAAATTAAAAATCAATCCTGACAAAATCGGTGCAGTGATCGGAAAAGGTGGTGAGACAATTAACAAAATCACTACCGAAACTGGTGCATCAGTAGATATTGATGATGACGGCCTCGTTACAATTGCTGGAAACGATAGTGAATCTATTCAGAAAGCTCTCGATTGGGTGAAGAGTCTAACAGAGGAGCCAGAAGTAGGAAAGATCTATTCCGGCAAAGTCGTATCGATCAAAGATTTCGGCGCATTTGTGAATATTATGCCAGGAATTGACGGAATGCTGCACATTTCTCAGATTTCAGATCGTAGATTGAAAACAGTAGACGAAGTACTTCACGTTGGCGACATTGTCAAAGTGAAACTTGTTGCCATCGATGACAAAGGCAAGCTCAGCTTGACTATGAAGAACGTCGAACAAGATAAGTAATATCTTATTACAAATGGGATGGCCGAGCATTCAACAATTTTGTTCTAGTAAATGGATGGCTGGACATTTACTAATTTTGTTCGCAACTGAACTCACGTCCGAATTTCAGTAATAAATCCAGTCGGACTGCGCCGGTATTACAGTACCGTACT
>JAZLJF010000021.1:0-4513 GCA_045597305.1 Candidatus Nanosyncoccus sp.
CGGATGTGAACGAACCCGAATAAGGTGATAAATCCACGGACGAGTACGGTACTGTAATACCGGCGCAGTCCGACTGGATTTATTACTGAAATTCGGACGTGAGTTCAGTTGCGAACAAAATCAGTAAATGTCCAGCCAGCCATTGAATAAACATATCAAAGAGGGAATTATGACCTTAGACGATTCTGTATAGCTTTTGTCGTGACTTTTATGTCTTCGAACGGTTCTGGCCCATTTGCCCGGAGAATCGTCTTTTCGTGACCTTTGCCAAGTATAAGCACGAGATCGCCTTTTTTTGCCAGGGAAATAGCTTTTTCGATTGCTTTCTCACGCCTTTGAACCATAAGAATATTAGACTCGTTCATTCCAGCATCGAGACATCCATCTTTGAACATCTGCATGATAGTGAGCGGATCTTCATCCCTAGAGTCATCTTCAGTGATTATACACGTTTGGCTGAATTTTCCGGCTATTTTTCCTCGATCAAAGCGCGTCGACTCATCACGTCGTCCGGCACCACCAAAAAGGGAAATAATATGTCCATTTTTGCTAGGAGCTTGGACGGAATTGAATACTTTTTCGAAGGCATCTGGCGTATGCGCAAAATCGACGATTACTTCAAAATCTTGTCCGAGCTGTAAGCGGTTCATACGTCCTTCGACCTCTGATAAAGAAGCAATTCCTTCTGATATTTGCGCGTTCGTCAAGCCTAACCTTTTTCCTACAAGTGCTGCTGCCATAGAATTATATACGTTAAATTCGCCAGGGATTTGCGTATGAATCTTAACTGGCTTTATATCACCAAACGTATATTCTACACCTGATGACAAAAGCTTAACTGATTTTGCTTTCATCTTGCCAGATTTTATACCATATGTGATATATTCATTGTCTGGAGTGGCTTTTTTGAATTTAGCACAAGACGGATCATCAGCATTAATGATCCCATAATCTGCTCGACGAAATAATTTCGTTTTTGCTGCAACATATCGCTCAAATGTCCGATGATAATCTAAATGCTCATGCGTGACATTTGTCATTACGGCAATTTCAATCGGAACTCCAAGAATACGATACTGCGCAAGAGCATGAGAAGTGACCTCAAGTACAAGAAATTCAGCACCAGCTCGTGAAATGGCTTTCATACGACGGTTCAGAGTAAAAGCATCGGCCGTAGTCATATGTTCAATTTGCTTGACAAGACCATCAGTACCAGGGTTATACTCCTTTGACAATCCTGGTACACCCCAAGCTACAGTAGTCATTAAGCCTGTCTTGAAACCAGCATTATTCAGCATTTTCCAGATCATGAAACAAGTCGTGGTCTTACCATTCGTGCCAGTAACACCTATAACACGAAGCTTTCGACCAGGAAAACCATTCTTCAAGCCAGCAACCGCAGATTGCATAGCATGATATGGAACAACAATAGAATTAAACCCAGGAATTTTGTCTCTCAAACTCATATAAAAATTATAGCACGATTTGATATAATAGAGACAGATGATACTTCGAAAAAACCGAAATGTATTTCTAATATTCCTCGGAATTACGATGACAATCACAGTCGCTTTGACGATATTTTTTGTCGCAAAAAATGACAAAAATGAACATCCTATTTCCAATGAAGAAAGCCACGAAGAAAACAAGGAAAATACCCAAGAAAATAATGAAGAAGAGGACCAAGCTGACCCCAATGCAACCCAACCCGATTCAAATGATAGTCAAATTCCGACAATCCCCGAATCAGATTTACCAGGAGGAAATTGTACGACAGGACTGAAAAATCTAGGGTTAATTAACGCAAATTACACCGTTAGCGCGAACTATATCGCCGCTAGAGCTTACCAATTAGTCGATATTACCGAACTTTACGGCATTACAGAAGCAAATTATTGGAATGGTACACCTCTTCTCGACGCAGAGGCGGCCCAACATTTAAATGATATGGTGAAGGCATATGAAGAATCATTTCCTGGGCACATTATGCAGACAATGTCTTGCTTTAGAAGAGTCGGAACCTCATGTGGGAGACTATGTGCAGCAACAGGCACTTCAGAGCATCATTCGGGCTACGCTTGCGATTTGATTGATACGTACTATGGCGAAACATTGGATACGGATTATTATGAAAATCATAGGGAATGGCAATGGCTTAAGGCGAACTCATACAAATTCGGCTTTATCGACCGATATCCAGAGGAATGGGCTGGTGGATCGATGTATGAACCCGCCAATGTTGATGAGAATGGTACTACCGGTTATTTCGAAACCTGGCATTATCGTTATGTCGGAATCCAGGAAGCAACAGAAATTGCTACAGGGAAATATAACAATGGAAATTATGATTCTCTAGAACATTACCTGAAACAGCGAAAATTCATAAATGACCTTCGAGCAGGGACTTGCTATTAGAAAACAGGCAAATTAGCACTCGGCACTTGACAGTGCTAATTTTTGCGCTAAAATGAGGAAAAGGAGTAAAACATGGCAATCACACCTCTACGAGACAAAATTGTTGCAAAAAAAGAAGAACCTCTCACGAAGACCAAATCCGGAATTCTATTAGGAGAAGCGAAGGAAACACCAGCATACGCTGTAGTCGAATCTGTCGGCCCAGACGTGAAGAATATCAAAAAAGGCGAGAAAATCATCTATAAAGAATATTCCACCACGAATATCAAAGTAGACGACGTCGACTATATCATCGTAGCTGAAGAAGACGTCCTCGCGACAATGTAATTATTATTGAGAGTAAAGGAGAATTATGGCAAAGAAAATTTTCTACGAAACAGAAGCCAGGGAAAAAGTATTGGCAGGAGCAAAACAGCTCTATGACGCAGTGAAAGTCACATACGGACCAAAGGGAAAGAATGTCGTTATTGAAAAATCTTATGGTGCACCTACAATCACTCATGACGGTGTGACTGTTGCCGAGGCCGTAGAACTTAGCGCCACCGATGAAAACCTTGGCGAACAAATTGGCGCAAAATTGATCAAGACTGCCGCTCAAAAGCTCAATAAAGTCGCAGGTGATGGCACTACGACTGTTACTGTTCTTACTTACAACATCATCTCCGAAGCTAATAAGCTAATCGCAGCTGGCGTTAATCCTATGGAGCTCCGAAAGGGAATCGAAAAAGCTGGCGCCGAAATCGTCAAAGGCATCGACAAAATGGCTGAAAAAATCGAAGGTGACGACAAAAAAGTCGCGGAAGTCGCTACGATCTCTGCTGGTGATGCTGAAATCGGAAAATTAATTTCTGAAGTCATCTCGAAGATTGGCAAGGATGGCGTAGTCACCGTCGAAGCAGGTCAAGGCTTGGAAATGGAACAAGAAATCGTCGAAGGTTTTTCTTATGACAAGGGCTATTCTTCACCATTCTTCGTCACCGATGTCAATCGCCAAGAAGCTATTTTTGAGAAGCCACTTATCCTAATTGCACAGAAGAAAATCTCTGCCGCAAATGACATTCTTCCTCTCTTAGAAAAATGCGCCCAGGCCGGAAAGAAAGATCTTGTCATCATCGCAGAAGAAGTCGAGGGCGAAGCTCTATCATTGCTAGTATTAAACAAATTGAAAGGCGTATTTAATACATTGGTGCTAAAAGCTCCGTCATTTGGCGAACGTCGCAAGGAAATCATGGAGGATATCGCAATTCTTACCGATGCCACAGTTGTATCAGAAGACAAAGGCCTAAAACTTGATGAAGTCGGTCTAGAAGTACTCGGTTCCGCTCAAAAGGTAATCGCAACCAAAGATGAGTCGACCATTATCAAAGGCTCTGGTTCTTCCAAAGAAGTCGCCGCTAGAATTGGCCTAATCCATTCCCAAGCGGAGCTCGCATCATCAAACTACGAGCGTGAAGAGTTTGAAAAACGCGCAGCTGCATTATCTGGAAAAGTCGCTGTCATCAAAGTAGGTGGTGCCACCGAGACAGAAATAGACGAGAAAAAGTTCCGCGTAGATGACGCAGTCGCCGCGACAAAAGCAGCATTATCTGACGGAATTGTACCAGGTGGTGGGGTAACCTTACTCAATCTCTCTAGCCAAATTAAAGAGAATGATCCAGGTGCAACAATCGTAAAAAATGCCCTTAAGGCTCCATTCATCACAATTATGGAAAATGCTGGGCTCAATGCTCAAGCACTTCTAGCAAAAGTAGAATCAGCCAAGCCAGGACAAGGCATAGATGTCATGAATCCATCCGATGAGCTAATTGATCTGAAAAAATCTGGCATTATCGATCCAGCTCGCGTCACAAAAGAAGCAGTTCAAAACGCAATTTCCATCGCTGCAACCACCATCACTATGGGAGCACTCATCGTAGATATCCCAGAACCAACATCAACCGCTCCTGCCGGTGGCGATATGGGTATGTATTAATTTGCCTTAATGAAGCGTAGTTCAGCATTCAGTAATTTTGTTCTAGCAAATGGCTGGCTGGACATTTACTGATTTTGTTCGCAACTGAACTCACGTCCGAATTTCAGTAATAAATCCAGTCGGACT
>JAZLJF010000022.1:0-59971 GCA_045597305.1 Candidatus Nanosyncoccus sp.
ATTTGGTCTTATTTGTGGGTATGGTTTTAATCTTAGTGTGACTAAGGATCCAGAAACCAACGAAATCATTGTTGAGACAAATAATATCGAATTATCGGAAGACCAGACTAGGGCTACTTTAATAGAAAACGAAGACGGCAATATTGAGGAAATCAATGCCGTGACCGTTGAGGCTGTCGAATCTACGCAGGATGTAAAAGAATGTGCAGAAGGCGAAGAATGCGGCCAAGGTTGGTATGTTGATACAAGTTCGCCACAGGCTTTCAAAAATGCTGTCTATGCTCAATGCGTTGATACTGATGGCTATTATGGCTCGCAATGCTGGGATCTAGGTAATTTGTTCTGGCAGAATTATGCCGGTAGGACTTTATCTACTTGCGGAACTGGTGCGGCTAAAGGTTCTTGGAATTGTAAAGAATACAATGCCGGAGATGAGTTCGAGTTGATTTACGATCCAACTTCTTTGCAGGCTGGTGACTGGATTATCTTTACTAACGGAACTTATGGCCATGTCGGTATGGCGATGGGCAGCTACAATGATGGCTATATTGCTCTACTTGGTACAAACCAGGGTGGATCAAGTTGTTCTGGCGGCGGATCTAGTGCGAATATCATCAATATTTCTCTCAAGAATTTTGGTGGCGCTTTCCGTCCTAAATCTTACATCGTGAAGCCTGAGCCGGAGCCGGTTATTCCTATTTCTGGCTGCATCAAATGGCATGTTGAGCATGGCGACACAATGAGCAAAATCATGCTCGAATGTGAGAATACGATCGTTTATGGCGAACCAATGAATGAGTACGCAAAGACTTGGTATTCTCTCGTTTATAAGCCAGGTCAGTCCGTTTATGATGGCTGGCATAGCAAAACCGGCGTTGGTCTTTATGCTGGCGATGATATCGAACATAGGACAAAATAATGGCAATTTCCGGAGCTTTACTCAAGATTAATAACACCATGGTTACCGGCCTAAAAGAGTACAAAGTGAGTTATAACAAACTTTGGACAGATGCCGAGCGTAATATGAATGGTGATGTTAGGGCTACCTTGATTGGTATTTTTCCTAAACTTGAGTTGGTCTTTCGCGATGGTCTAACGGTGGCCGAAATAAACCAGATCAATGCACTTCTTGATCAGGCATACTTTTCGGTCACTTATTATTCTCCAAAATCTCAAAGTACGGTTACTGCTCAGTATTATGCCGGTGACTATACGGTGGAGCTTTTAGATAAAAACAAAGGGATCTTTAAGACCTTTTCTGTTGCCTTGGTGCCGGTAAGTAAATTATGATTTCTGTTTCCGACAATTTCAAACAAGCAATGGAAGCTCCGGTTAAGACTATCCGGGCTAGTATTTCTGTCGATGGCGGATCTACTTTTGCTTCGGCTGACGATCTCGTTTTTTTAAGTATCGAATCTGATGGCTATTATTTCGGTTCAGTCACTAAGGCTTTGGAATTCAAAATTCTAGGTACTGATTATGACCTGCTCGACAAGTCAGTTTTTGTTTTACTTGAAGTTCAAAACGGAAGCAGTTGGGAAAGTTGCGATCTTGGCAAATTTACCATTGTGGAACAGACTACGAACTTGGAGTCGGAGACTACTAGTTTCAAGGCTTATGATGTTGTCGGAACTATGGGAAAGACGGAATATGAAGGCAATTTTTCTTTTCCTTGTACGGTAGCAAGCTTAGTTACACAAATTGCTGATCGTTTTGGCTTAACATATACGGCTACAACTTTAGTGAATGGTAGTTATTCAATATCCGAAGATTTATACTCCAAGATTTCTGGTCTAACTTATCGTGATATTTTAAGCGAGATTGCTGGCGCTACGGCCACCATTGCTAGGGTAGATCTATCATCCAATACGCTTTCTTTGATTGATCCGACTTCCGTTTCACAAGAATCTTTGACTTATGCCAACTTGAAGAAGGTTTCTCTTGAGCCTATTTATGGGCCAGTAAATTCAGTCGTTTTGGCTAGAACTCCGGCTGAAGATAATATTGTTTTGACCGATGATGAAAGTGTCGAAGAATATGGTTTGACCGAACTCAAACTCGCCAATAATGAGATTCTTGATGATGATCGTGAAACTCTTATCAGTCCAATTCTCGATGCGATTGATGGTTTTTCTTTTTATCCATTCGAGGCTACAACTGAAGGTCATGGCTGGTACCAGTGTGGCGATCATGTTTCTATTTCTGATGGAACTAATACTTTTGATGTCATTATTACTCATATCAAACTATCCATCGATGGTGGTATGAAAGAGATCATTAAAGGTGTCCGCCCGGAAGAATCCGACACTAACTACGCTCTTGCTGGTGGTATTACGAAAACTATCTACAATACAGAAATCAAAGTCGATAAGCAAGGTCAAACGATTGAATCGATTGTCGAGGAACAAACTGAATTACAAAACCAAGTAAATAGCAATTATACGGAAATCACTCAAACCATTTCTAGCGTCGTAACTTCAGTCCAAAATTCTGGCGGCAATAATTTACTCAAGAATTCCGCCATGTATTCACTTGATAATAATGGCGTGCCACTTTCTTGGACTTTAACCGGATCCGGGACTATCACGATCGCACCATCAGCGGAAGCGGCCGTAAATGGCTCACTTTCTCGACAAAATATTTCTCTAAAAAATATAACTGCTACGCAAGTAGTGGAAGTCAAAGCGGATAGTTCAAGCATTACAGAAAAGACCTATTATTCGTTCTCATGCAAGATTAAGAAAACCGCACCTGGCGAATGTATGATTCGTATTTCTGACGGTACGGAAAGTGGAATGTGGCAGATTATTCTCGATAATGGCGATACCTCATTTTATGACGAGCATAGCGTTGAAGCTATTCTGCCAAACTCTTCAAACCTAACGGTATCTGTTTATGGATCGTCTGATGCTGAGTTTAGTGTGACGGATATGATGTTGTCGGTCGGTGACTATAAGTCACAATGGACTCAGGCAAATGGTGAGTTCGCTAATACTCAAGTGTCCATTGACAATAATGGTGTCACGATTCGTTCAAATAATCTTGCTGGAACTTATACAAAACAAACTCCGCAAGAACTTTCTGCATACGCAAATAATATTTTGGTGGCAACCATAAATGATGACGGGATTTCCGCACCAAAAGCAGAGTTCAGAAACGAGATCGGAATGTCGCCGATTAAAATAGTACCCCAAAATGATGGTTGGGCATTTGTGAGAAAGGACTAAATTATGGCTTGGCAAACGGTAGCAACAACTGGACTCGGAGATGGTAGCGCAACTTATGGTTATGTCTATCTGCAATATGACGACTCGTCCGGTGGAACTTCGAGAAATTCTAGACTTAGATTTGAAATTAGATCTGGATACTCGGTATATATCTACATTGATAATCTCGCTCTTGATGGTGGCAGCGTCAGTGGCAGATTTCTTTGTAGTGGCACGATGGATTTCTGGACCGGTTCGTTATCGGCTGGGTATCGCTCGTTTACCTGGTCTTGTCCTTGGTATAGTGGCACTAGATCGTATACTTGTGCCGGCACTATTCCAAGCGGAATTACTGCACCAAGCGGATTATCAGTAACTCTAAACTCAAAAACTTATAACTCGGCGACCTTTAAGGTTTCAGTTTCTTCATATGGCTATCCATCGAGTGCAGATGGACGCTGGATTGAAGCTGGCGTGGCTGGGCAAAATTCTTGGACTAGTCCATCACTTAGATCTGCGATTATCAAAAATGCATCAAGCGCGACCATTACGGTTAATAATAGCTCCACTCAAACTCAAACACTCGCAATTGAGGGGAATCACAAATACTGGTATGGTGGGCATGCAACAAACACGCAAGCTTCAACCTCTATAATAACTGGAACTTTCTATACCCCATGTCCACCACTTACTTCATTATCAGTAAGCTCACATTCGTATGTCTCAGCAAACCAAGATTCCGTAACTTTATCCTACAAACGTAATACTGATGGCGAAGCTGAAACTAGAACTGGATACTATCGATATTCTACGGATGGCGGATCAACATATTCAGGCTGGGTAAGTTTTGGCACAATAAGCGCGGCTGCTGGAACCGCCGCAACTTTTACTGCGAATTTGCCGACGAGTTCAAGCATCATCTTGCAGGCAAAGATTAATACTCCGAATGGTGGAGATTCAACTATTAAATCAGTTTCTTTTAGCACGCTCACAACTCATACTGCACCGAATTTTTCTAATTTTGAATATCAAGATAGTAATTCAGCAACCGTTGCTTTGACCGGCAATAATCAAACAATGATTCAAGGTCAGTCAACTCCCCAAATTACAATTTCAACCACAAATAAGGCAACTGGAAATGATGGAGTAAATGTCAGCAATTATTCCATAACTTTTTCTGGTCAATCAAAGACCGTAGCTTATTCTTCGAGTTCTGCTGTAACTACGACTTTAACTCCACCATCAGATTCTGGCACTGGCAATATGGTGGTTGCCGCAGTAGATGATTTATCGCTTTCTAAATCAGTTGCTAAAGTAGTAACAATTTATCCGTGGAGTAATCCTACAATCAATGCTTCGATTGAACGTGTGAATAATTTTGAGTCCAACTCGGTTCTGTCGGCTTCTGGCACTTATGCTCAAATCAAAGTTGGCAACACGGTCAAGAATACCATAGCGGTAGCCTACCGCACAAAAAAGTCATCGAGTTCGACTTGGGGATCATGGACTAGTAGAACCGCGACCGTATCCGGAAATACTTGGTCAATTTCCGATACGACCATCTCGTTAGACAATAATTATCAATGGGATGTACAAGTTAGAGTCGTAGATAAGTTTGTGACCACAACAGCAGATTTGATCGTTTCGGTTGGTATGCCGAATTTCTTTATTGGGGTAGATGGTAGAGTTTCCGTCGGTATGAGACCAAGTAATTCATTATCTGGAACTGATAAAGGCCAAATCGAAGTATCCGGGCCAATCTATTCTAGAGGACAACCTTTAATGCCAAGTCATGTCGGACAGATTATTTTAACAACAACTTTGGACACCGCCGCAAAAGTCAAAGCGATCTATGGCGGAACCTGGACCCAATGGGGTAAAGGACGAGTCGTCGTTGGCATGGGTTCGAATGGTACTACGAGTTATTCAACTATTGAAGCTACCGGTGGCGAAGACAAACATAAACTTATAGAAAATGAGCTTCCAGTAATTGGTGCCAGTTGGACCATGCATAGCCAAGAGCGAGGAACCGGATTTTACAATCAGTATGGACATGCGAATGGTGCAAAGATAAACAATAATTATATGAATAACGGTTCGCAAGGAAGTGGTGCATATTCTTATATGCTGTCTTGGCAATTTGGTGGAGATGGGTCTCACGAAAACAGACAACCATACATAACTTGCTATATGTGGAAAAGAACTGCTTAACGGGGGGGAGAAAGGCCTTGCAAAATCTACAAAATAAGGTTAAATACAACAAATCTAATCAAAGGAAGAATATGAAAGTTGTTTATATTTATGCTATAGAAATCGACGGCAGGCTTAGTAGCTTGGCTTTCTCTAGCTACAAGAATGCTTTCGATTATATGGTAAAGAAAGCAAAACGCATGAATACTTTTAAAGGTCATCAACCCTATATTGAGGACTATGCGGCCGAATATTATTATGTGCCAAAGCACGATATTAACGATCCATTCAAGGAAGGACATATAAGAATTATGCCGCTAGATGTGCATGATATGGAGGAAAAATAATGAGCGAAGGCGAATATGTAATCGTTGTCTATAAACATGGAGATGAATGGTACTATGTTGGAGAGCGTGGATTTGATGGTGAGTATCTACCTGAAGACTCACGATTTTCCTCGTGCATTCATGATGCAAAAGTGTTTAGTAATCCCAAAGCTGCGGATTGTGCGATCGTGACCAAAAATCCATACAAAGTGACTCTACTTCGTAGATGTCCGAAATGTCACCAGCCATATGCCAATTATCCGGCTATTTCTAGAGATGATAATAAGACCGAAATCTGTCCAAGGTGTGGTATGGCCGAAGCACTACGAAAATATAATGAACATTTGGAGGGAAGATAATGGGTGAAAAACAAATCGATAAGAAAAAGGATGAATCCATTAGCCTGATGGACGCGGCTACCGCCGTGAGAATGGTTAAGGATGCTATTGATCGAGAACGAGAAAAACTCCAAAAGATTGCAAATGATGTAGATCAAAGCCCTGTCATGATCGAGGGAGAAACCTCTGAGGGCTATTATTGTCAACTGATGGTTGACCCTAAAGATGCTGCTCGCATTATGCTTGAATACAATTATCCTGTCTGGAATATCTTAATGGAGGATGCACCAGATGCGATGTGGCGCGATCTTGCTAGAAAGTTTGGAATTGCGGTAGTTAGCTCTGTAGACCTATAAACCACACAGTTTTATAGTACAATAGGACGCTTCGCGTCTTGCTTTATTTCTTCAATATCATCTTTATAACCGAGCAGTGCCGTATGACACACGTTACATTGATGACTACCAATTTGTACCAATTTTCCATCTCTCCCCCAACAAGTTGAACAATATCGAATATTATTCGGATCATCTTTTAGTGTCACATATAAGCCATCAGAATGACGTAAGATTTTATCCGATAAGTCCAATTTTTTTATTAAGAGTTCGTTTTGCTGTTTTAATTCAATAATCTGCGTTTGTATCTCTACAACAGTCGACATAAACTCCATGTCATTTTTTTTCTTTGCTATCGTAGCTGCTTTTCCTGCTAGTTCGGTTATAGTATCAATAATGCCAACGGTTAACGAAACTGCTTCCATAAAATTTCTCCTATTTAAGTAAATTTATAAATTTAGTTTTCTTATTCTTTTCCCAATCCATAACATAGACATATTTGCCGTTGTGTCTTTTGGGATCGCCATATTTACAACCAGTGCACTCATTTTTTGTTACTTCCGGCATTTCTCCCCAAAGTAGCGCCATCGGCGGTAACTCTTCCGTAACGATTTCATGTTTACAACTCATTGGCACTACAAACTTGATGCCATCCATTTGAAATATATTCCAAGAAATGATTTCGGCAATTTCTAACAAAATCTTCATCTTATCTTCGGCAACTTGTCTTTCTAAGTTAATTTTGTTATCCGGAAATTGCTCATTCCAATAATCAATGAAAGTATAGAGCAAGTTTTCCCTTGCAAGTAGTAAATTATCTCCTTGCCATTCATATCCATAAGAAGCTTTGTAAGCGTTTTTTGACCACTCTATCCACGATTCTTTATCCTTACAATACGATGATACGATTTGCATCTTTCGATCCAAAAACCCAACTCTATCGGTGAGTTTCAAAACTTTTTTACCATTAAACGCGTTGTATCTATTTACGATAAACGGAGCTTCGCCACAAGTTATCTCTAGGCGGAGTTCATTTACGTAGTCTTGCCAATTATCTTCAATAGCAGGCCAATGCCCAGTATTCCAGTCTACTTGCTGGTTCATTTCGTAAACAATACTTTTTGGTGTAAAAACTTCTGCTTTCTCTCTTGTTCTAGCCTTTTGCTCTTCTTTAGATTTTGCAATTCTTGGTTGGATTAAGAATGTGTTATCTCCAGTAATATCTTCCACCTTAATCTCATCACAGACTTTATGCTCAGCATATGAGTCGGTAGCCCAGATTAAATTATGATTCTTCTTAGATGTAGATCTTGTTCGATCTATAAGCAAAATTTCAAGCAAGTTGATATGGCGTCTAATGGTATTTTCAATGATATCTACCTGATTATCTGAATTCATGCCACCTCATTACGCATCTATCGCTTTAATTCTTTCTTCTACGAATTTTCGTTCATCATCACTAAGACCATATTTTTTATATAACTGTTGGTCTATTTCCGAGATACTCTTAGACCAATCTATATCTGAGTTTTCGCTAAAATCTTGCATAGGAACTGATATATACGTTTCTCTAGCAGTATTTTGAGAAGTCTTGTTCTTATAGAATACAGCTCGGAAGAATTTTGTGTAGAAGTATTTTCTCGCATTCTCCGCTTCTTTTTTATTTTTAAGTGGACCGAATTCAATATACATTTCAGAACAGCAGTCTTTTGGTTCTGCAATTAATATTTCAGAATAGCTACCGCCAAGATATCCTTTTTTCTCATCCATGTTGCCCCAGGCTTTTACTACGAATAATTTCCAGGAATCAAGGAGAGGAGAAATTTTTGGAAGAGTGCTACGCTTCACATATATAAATGATCTACCTGCACCTTTTTTCTTTCCAAAAAGACGTACAACGTCTTCACTTGGTTCGTCTACAACTCTTAAATTATACTTCGAAGGGTTATCTAATGGATCGGCACGTAATCCATATGGCTTAGACGCAGATACCATAGATATAATCTTTTCGATACTATTTTGTTGAACTTTCTCAACTATCGACTCAATCTCTTTTGGCTTTGTTAGATCATCTTTTGTAATAGGGAGCATTACTTCTACTGGGTTATCACCATCCGTGAAGATTTTTTGCTTTCCGCCAAGTTTATTATCATAGTCTTTTTTCCACAGTATGACATTCGTCCATTCAGCACCAGCAATTCCAGGGAAGACATTATGTCTATTATCTATTTGAACGATTTGTTTATCTCTTTTGATCGTTTCATTATTAAGATTACTTAGCAAATTGGCCATACTAATACCTTGCCATCCTGTTGGGAAGATTAAGTCAACAACATTACCAAGTTGAATGGCATTCGTATAAAATAGTGTATATATTTGGTTATTACCATCTTGGTATGGCGGATTTCCTACGACCGCTGTGAATCTCATATCTTCTCCTTTCATATCAAAAATACCATAAAGTTCATTTTTTAGTGAATAATCAGAGTAATCAATGTCACTATCTTTTACTTTACGTAATTTTCTGGTCAAATCATGGATATATGCAACATTTACTTTTGCACTTGTGTATCCTGCAAGAGTACGTTCTGTAATGGTTTTTGCCATAGGTGTTTTACATAATACGAAAATTTGTTTTTCCAGAATTTCATTCCATAACTCTCGGAAACAATCATCTTCTTTGTGATTACTATTTTTTAGATATTCTGGCAATTTTGATTGGTAAATATTGTATGTGGCAAGCAATGGATATAAGCCCGATTTGGAATTTATTTCCAATACGGTTGTGTCGTCTGAATCCCAGATATCACTGTATGGCTTATGCTCGACATACTCTGGTAAACCCTCAAGCTCTGTTGAGGTGTTATTAAAATCGTATCCACCCAATGTACTGGAAATATGCATATTTACAACTTTCCATGGGGTCAAAACAGTTTCTTTGTCTGGGTTCTTAAATGTTGAGAATATTTCAGCAATTGCTTGGACACGATCGTATGGCAGCAATTCATCACAATCATAAGCTTTTGCACGAATACTTTTTGTTACCCCGCGGAATACGTCTTCATCATAATATTTAATAAATTCCTTGAATTTG
Source organism: Candidatus Nanosyncoccus sp. (assembly GCA_045597305.1). Classification (GTDB taxonomy): domain Bacteria; phylum Patescibacteriota; class Saccharimonadia; order Saccharimonadales; family Saccharimonadaceae; genus Nanosyncoccus. The sequence continues at coordinate 9,490 of JAZLJF010000022.1, forward strand.
TCCTTAGTTAAACCTTCTGGCATAAACTCCGCCCAAGATTCGTCATCGACTAATCTTACGAATTTTGAAAGAGAGATATCCTCATCAAAAGTAAGTGGAGTTCCATCAATATCGTTGATTGCGCCATATACTAACATAGGCATTCTTATCGAGATTCCACGCAAAATCGAAATGGCGGACCTACGTTGTTCTCTTGCCTCACGAAGCTTTTTGAGTTCTTCCTTTTCTTCCTCAGTTAACTCACGCTTTGGCTTCTTTTCAGTATTTTCACCCTTTTGAATCTTGGCATCATCTAGACCTAATTCGTTAACTGGTATTTCGTTAAGATTCTCACCAGTGCTTGTTCCGACAATTGCTTTGAGGTCATTAAATTTCGTAATCTCTACGTCAGTCAATTTCAGTAACTCATCATTATATAGTTTAGGGTCGTCAAATCCGTTTCTTCGCACGCGTTCAACGATTGCATTTTTAAGTTGCTCTAACATTGTAGAGACACTAAATTCTTTCATGCCGCCATCGGTGGCTGCGATGATTGGACAGAAATTCAAGAACTTTTTGATAGCTTCTTTTTGTTCTGGCGAAGTAGTTCTTTTGCGATTAACTTCGACCGCTTCGGCTACTAGCTTAAGCGTACGATCTGGCGCAAAATCAAAAACATAACCATGAGTTTTTAGTTTTCCATCCACGATAGCAGGCGTCTGACACCTAAATGCCGCTTGTAAATACGTCGCAGCTTTATCTGTATCCGACATCATTAATACTGCCGTCCAGCGTTTAATGCTTGCACCCACTGTTAAGCGTTGTCCAGTAAGGGTAATAGTATATTCGTAATTTTCAATCGCATTCTCAACGCGTCGCTTAGCATCATTATCTTGCTCATCATCAGCCTTCATATCACCGGAAATATTGACGATTCCAAAATGGCCAAATACAGGATGGTTCTTGAGCTTCTTTTCCATTGCCTCAATGACTTTTACGCGGTTAGGGAGAAGCCACATGGTATGCTTATTGTATTGTCTGTATTCTTCTGTTGAGTATGGGAAATTATGCTTGGCATCTACTAGTAAATCTAGGAACTTATCTACCATCTCCGAATGGACAAATTCGGAGATTTCATTACCATCCTCATCTCTTTCAACTCTGAACATTTCATGGAATTTGAAAGCTCCATCCATAGCATCAGTGAATTCGGGAGGCAAGTCTTTTCCTCCCATATATTTATCTATTTCGTAAGTGAGCATGGATAATGCCGGAAGCTCTGCATATGGATTTGGTTTACCTGGGTGTCTTTCGTCCCAATGAATTTTCTCTTCTTGTTCCATGACATAATCCCAGGTATAAATTTCTTTATCTTCGAATTTATGCAGGATGTTAAATGGAGTTCCAGATAACTGAAGAGTAAAATTCGAGTGGATTTTTGAAAATGTGGCATCGCCAAGTTGAGACTGAGTGCCCTCGTGAGCTTCATCGACAATTACCATATCCCATTCGGTATTGAATACTTCTTCATTTTTATCGAATCCTCTTGCCTGCGAATGGCTAGCCTCACGATCATCGACAACCGTTTTTGAGAGTCTTAAATCTTGCAATGAGGCAAAATAAATAAACGGCTTATCTTTTGATAATCGAGATTTTAATGATTCTCCTCTATCGCGAGAAGAATATTCCCACTCTGTATCATCTTCATAGAATACTTTTTTAAAATCAGTATACCAATCAATACTCACACTTGGTCTATGGGTTACAATAAGTACTTTCTTAAATTTTTCTTTATTGAGTAAATTAGATTCTTTAGCTACCATCATTGCAGCCATAGTCTTACCAAAACGCATTTTTGCATTCCATAAGTAGCTTTTTCTTCCGCTAGAAATAGCTTTAAGTGTCTTGGCGATAGCATCTTCTTGATTCGGTCTAAGTTCGATTGGTTCAATTTTGTTTGCATTATTTACTTGGGCGGAAGAAAGCGCTTTTTTACCTTCAATCGCAGCACGGACGGCTTCTTTGGCCAATGCAGGGGAGATTTCGAACCATTCAGAATGTTCATTCTTCGTATTTACTGACTTTCTTTCAATACCAGTACGCTTTAAAATATTATGTACGGTATAATCGCTAAAATATTCGTATTTATTAGTCAGTGAAACATATGCGCCTTCGAGATGATACTTCGTATCGGACGTTTTTGTCTGTTGGTCGATTCTTTTTCTAGCGGCCGCGTCAATTTCTTTTTGCTCATCAGGAGTTAGATTTAATGGATCAATGAGGGCACCATCATATGTTGCTGCACCTATTTTGACACGACCGCTATGCGATTCGTCCGGTATACTATAGATATATACGATGCCGTAAGAATAGGTATCAAAAATATGACTTGTGCTTGAGCCCGCCGTTCTATTGTGGGAAGCTTCATTTGAATAGTTGTCCATTAGTAATCTCCACAAATGATCCTTATTAGCTTTTAATAATTATAACATAAAAATAGCTACTTTTTAAGTACCAATTGGAAGTATTGGCTAGCGCCAACTATTTCATCGCTCCTCTGTCGAATGTATTCGGATCAGAAATTTTTAGTTCTTTAAGTCTTTCCATTTCCGCTCGAAATTTAATTGCGGTTTGGCTATTCCAATTTTTTGATTGATTGTCGTTTTTTTCTACATGATATTGGATTTTTGTCATTCCTGGTTGATAATTGAAAAACTCATCCAAGCCCGCACCTGTTTTTTTAGTAACATGCCACATCTCGTGGCCTTTAATGCAAAAAACACCGGATCGTTGTCCATAGTTGAGAATTGGCCTGATTTCGTCTGATGTATATCCAGTTAATTTTTTTATATCCTCAAAACGAATACCTGTTACATTGTATTTTTTAACTACATCATATAGAGTTTTTGGTTTTATATAGATTTTATTTTCATATTTTGCATTTGGCTCAGATGCTCTTGGTGTTAAATTACCATTAATGAACGTTACTCGTACTGGTCCATTTTTGTTTGTCCTTCCACTTAATCCTACGGGCGGTTTATGCATTAAAAAATCGTTGATTAACTCTTTATCCGCAGAGACTCTTCTGTAATATTGATTATCTATTTTTTTAAATAAACCAATTGCGCACCCATATTCAATGATGTTTTTTACCGCTTTAATGTTCGAGCCATATCTAGAACCTGTTTGTTTGTTTGGCACATATATTCTTCCGAAATCTATGTCCAATATTCTCTTTTTGCAAGCTGCGTACGGATACCTTTTACAAAATTCTTTGTAGCTAATTTTACTATTATTTATCATCTTTTATTAATTATAACACTTTTATATCTTAATAACTAAACCACCGCTTATGTAGCTTGAGTTATTTATGCCGTCTATTATTTTATCTAAAATAGTATCTTCGCCAATCTTAATCGTGATATGCTGATTGCCACCAATCTTGTCGGCCAAAGTATCCATCCATCCGGTATTTCTCTCAAGAGGTAACACGGCTTCGCGGCCAGCTTCGCCTATCATTGCGAGTGTGGATCCGGTAGTAATGCCACCGGTCGCTAGGAGTGGAATTTGTGGCACAGATATCGTCCTGATCCATTCGAATGGTTTCAGGCCTAGAATATCTATGCTACGGATACCATTTAGGGCGCTATTGATTGCATTGAATGGTACAGCCACTACTTTGTTGATACCGGTAATAATTGCATTCACTACGGTCTTGAAGGCATTTACGATCCCATCTTTAATACCATCAAATATCTGGCCACCCACAGAGAATACGGCTTTGACTTTATTCCAAGCTTCAGAGAAGATGTTGCCGAAGAAGTTGGCTACGGTGGAGAAGATATTTTTGATTCCATCCCAGGCATTTTGAGCGCCGGTTTTGAGCTTTTCCCAGACATTGCTAAAGATATTCTTGATGCTATTGCCGATATTTTCTACCGTAGTCTTGATTCCATTGAAGATATTAGCAAAGAAATTACCTATATTGGTCACTACAGTGACGACTATATCCCACATCTGTTGGAAGAATTGGACAATATATTCTGGCAAGTGAAGTACAAAATCTATCGCTACCACTATAGCGGAAATAAGCGCGCCGACCACATCTATTACTATTTTGAATGCAAGTCCTAGGGTTGCGCCGAGGACTTCGCCGGCAGTTCTGAGAGCGTTCATTAGTGGCTCGCAGTTCTGGATCTCAGTGGCAATTCTTTGTATATCTTCTATGACCGGTGCTAGGAAGTCGGAGATATCAGCCAAGGCTGGTTCAATTACTCCCTCAAAGACCATTCTAAAACCTTCGGCTATCCCATCTAAAATTGAGCCAATTATAGAGAGTGCCGCACCGATCAGCGATAATACTGGTGGTACAGTCCAATTGGCTAGGGTTGTCACTAGATAAGTTACGGCTTGATTTATGGCTAGGAATAAATTGATTACCGGCTGGAAGAAGTCGTATATTCCAGCAAAGAAAGTCTCAAAACCTTGAGCAAATGATTCAAAATCTAATTGCTGAAGTGCTACTCCGATATCATTAATAAAGGTAGGCAAGGCATTCTCGGCCAGATATTTTAGGAGTGGAGCAAATAATCTATCCCAAGCGGACTTTCCAGCCGAGGCGATTATGTTGAAAGCATTGACCGCACCTTTTTTGAAGTTATCGATTGCTCTAACCCATTTGGATAAGTCGAGTTCGCCAAAGACCTTCATCATTTTGTTGTAGATTTCGTCTATCGCATTTACGCCCTCTAATTCATACTGACTCCAATCAAATTCTATTCCACTCAGATCTATATTGGCACCAACCTTACTATCGCTACCGCTATCTGAGTTATCTTCTTCTTTTAGGACATTCATCTCGTCAAAGCTGGCGAGTTGTTTGCTCAGTTTCTTGGCCGATTTAGTGGTATCATCTATGGATTTGCTAGTATCATCTGCGGCATCGCCAACACCAGACATAGAATCAGCGGCATCATTCGCGTTGTCTGTTATAGCGGCAATGGCTTTACTGGATTTGCCAAAGAGCGCCTTGATCGCATTGATGGCGGTAATTATTACCTTTACGAAGGCCGCCACATATTTGCTCGCAGTATTTATAGCTGATGCTATGCCATTAATAAACCCAGCAATATTGGTCTGGCCGATAGCGTCCATAATATTTGTCAGGCTACGCTGGATTGCGACTTTAAGATTAACTATTGATGTCTTTACACCACCGGTCGCATTTCTAGCTTGCTCTTCTAATGTCTTGAATCCATTCTCGCCATTTTTATTGAGCCGAACCATAGTTTCCATGAAGTCATTCATAGATACCTTTCCAGTACGCAGAGCTTCGCCTAATTCACTTGATGAGGCATAACCCATTGCGATTGCGATCTGTTTCAACTGAGCCGGCATAGCAGTCATCATGGATCGCCACTCCATGATATCCGGCTTGCCTTTAGCGTAGGCTTGGGATAATTGCTCTAGGGCATTTTTCTGGACATCCATATTAGCACCACCTGCTAAGATGGCGTTATTGAGTGCCAGGAACATTTCCGTAGAAGCACCTACGTTTCCATTTGTAGCCGCTAGACGCTGCACGGAAAGTGCCGCATCATCGAGCTTGGTTGGTAAACCTAGAAGCTTCTCCGAAAGTGTATCGATGGACTTTTTGGATTGATCTGCAGAGATACCAAGGTTGCCCATCACTTTGGTAAAGTTATTGAGTACATCTAACCTAGTGACGGCTTCATCCATATTGCTGGCGAGTTCGCGGAAAGCACTTGTCGCTACATTGCCTATGATGTCGCCAATGGCACTACCTAGTGCTATAAACTTGGTGGACATTTTGGAAGACAAAGATGACGACGCAGAACTTAGAGATTTAAGTTCCTTTTTGACATTATTTATCTCTTTTTCGAACTGCGCAGAAGTGGCAGTAATCTGTACTTGTAATTCGTCAATTGTCGCCATCTTTATGTTTTCCGTATTTCATTCGAGCCATATTCGCTCGCTGGTCATCACTGGTATAGATTTGTTTTTGCTCTGCTTTGGATGAGAAAGGCTGCTTTGGGTAATGCTTTGGATCATGGAAAGCCAAGCGCACATAGTCGCCTAGGATATGATTCAAATGGTCTGCCGTTTTAATCTCTCTATTTAGCCTTGCATTGAAGCCCTTGAGACAATCTAGGAACTCTCCGAGAGTTAATTCCCAGTATTCGCTAGGGCGAAGGCCGATTTCGTAAGCAGTGGCTAATTGTTCTTGCCAGAACTCGTGGAATGATCCGCTTTGGTGTTCTGACTCGTGAGTGCCGCCGTGTCTATTTTCCCTAAAAAACCTGCATCATTAATACCTTTAAGAATTACAGACATGACTTCATCTATGCCTTTTGCGAATACTTCATCAAAGTCATCGTCCGAAGCGCCACCAGCATGAAAGAGGAATTGGAGGTCTGATACTCCAATTGAATTACTCCCCATACTATTGAAGACATCGAAGAATTTGCGATAGTCTGCTTTTTCAGCTTTTGCGATATTTGATGCTTTGTAATTTAGTTCAACCATTATTTATCTCCTAGGCCTCTGCATATGTAGGTTGGCCGCTTAAACGAATTGTAAAGGTGACGGAAGCGAGTCCATCAGTAGTGGCTTCGCCATGAGTTAGCGAAGATATGTATCCGGTATAGGTGAGTGTACCTACTGTACCACTCGCAGTTTCCGGATAGGTTTCTTTCCAAGTTCTCACTTCGCCACTCGCAAAGAGAGATTCGAGAATTTCTACTTGGCCATCAAAGCAGTTATTTGCCGACACTTCAACGCTACCTGGATCTTTTGCGCCTTGAATAAACTCTTTATTGCCGTTTGGACTATCTAGAGTGGTCACATCAATCTCTTCGGCTTCAGTAGATTGTTCGCCAATAGATGTTAGATGCGCCAATACGGTATCAGATGTTTCTGACGAAGTTTTTACTAGCGTCAGAGTTGTTGCCATGGTCTGTACTCCAGCCATATTATTCCTTTCTAGCGAAGCCCTTTGAAGGTTGCGCTAATGTGGTATAGTGATCCCTTTGGTGATGGAACATCTAGGGAAGTTTGTAGTCGATAATTGATGGAACGCATTTTAGACTCGACTTCGCCTAAAATACTTGAAGCAGTTACGTTATCTTCGGTCCAGATATCTATTGCCACTCCGACTTCCTGACTCATAATCTGGTTGTCTAGAGTGTATCTGGTTTCGTTTCCGATGATCTTATAGGTTATTGCCGGCAGATTATTGAAGACATTTTGCGAACTCTGCGAAGTAGCATATCCTAGACTTGCTAGGGCAGTGTAGATTTCTGGTTTAGGATTCGTTAGTGTCATCTTGCTAAACTCTGTGCAATGGATTGGTAGATCATCTTCTCGATCTTGTCTTTATTGTTTTCTAGTGCCGGATAGAGAAATGGCTGTGCGATTTGTCCAGCCCAGTCGCTTGAGTAGGATACTGGATATTTCTCATTGGTATTGGTCGCTTCGCCACGCACTCCGGTACCGAATTCGACATAGGGAGCATATTCTACGGCCGTATAGACTGCACCTGTTACCTCATTTGCAAGAATAGTGGCCGGCTTGATATGGATACTATTTCTTAGCAATCCTGTATCTACCGGACAGATTCTTTTAGCACCTCCCTCAACAATTGCCGTAGCTCTATTTACTCCATCCACGATTCCATCTATGACATTTTTAGGCAAGCGAGAATAGTGACTCAAGGTTTCTTGAATGCCTTTAATCTCTATTCCTACTGCTGGTTTTCCCATAATTTGCCTGTAATTGTTAGATGTGAATCCGTTGGAATGACTTTTGTCACTAGATAAGTTTTGTTCTCGTAACTGATTAAGTCGTTTAGTGCAATGGTTTCCGTGGATCTACAGGTAATACAGATATCTATAGATTCCACTAAGCCAAGTTCTTCTTTGACCTCTCCGAGATCAGAGAATCGTACATTTCCGTAGAATGAGCCGCTTACCGAACCGATTACTCTTTTCGATCCGCCTTCAGCATCTAGGCTATCGGTGACCGTGAGAATATCTATCTTTTTATCGTAAAAAGTGTTCGCAACGGCATCTATGATTTTCTTAGGAAACAACATTGATTCTCCTGTAAGGTGCGAGCAATCTAGCTGAGCCGGCAAAGAGTTCATTGTCATCGGTCGTAGATAAGTAATTCTTGATTTCGTTAGAAAAACTAATCGACTGGCCGTTATCGCTCATTGAACTGATTGCCGTATCTTGCTCAGTAGATGCTAGTGAATTAGTGGTTTGATTGAAGATGCCAGAGACAATTCGAGCCACTACTCGCTCTAGATTTTCATTTAGAGAAGAAGCATTGAGATAAAGTAAGGTACGATCATAGACTTCAGCTATGACATATTTAAGGAGCGACAAATTCGCATCTTTTCCAGCTTCCTGGTTGATGGTTTTTGTGTACTCAATGATTCTGGCTAATTGTTCATCTGGCATTTTCTATTTCTCACTAATTTTCTTCTTCGTTATCATCATCTTCTTCATCGCCGTTTCCATCGCCATTCTCATCGCCATTCTCATTGCCATTCGGTTCTGGTTCTGGTTCAGGTTCTGGAGTTGGCACCGGCAATGTTGCCAAGGTCTTGATGAGATCTGGCATCACGGCTTTAGTACCGTAGCTATAGAAGAGTTCGATAGCGTGTGCGTTAGAGAGATTGATTTTCTCATCGGCATATTCATTTACGAGCACCGGTTGAGCAATCGCACCCTCGATCATTGCGATAATCGCAACGCTCTGGCGAGTATTGCTATAGACTCGCACGCCGTGGAACATATTGAGTTCTTCGGTGCCGGAGTCGGCGGTTGGAACGGAAACCTTGTCAATGTAATTACGAAGTTTTCCGTAGGCTGCCGGGCTAAGAGTGAGTACGATTTGGTCACGATCTACACCATCTACGAAGTTATTCGAGGTGGTTTCAATGGATTGAATCATCGCTTCGCAGACCTCTTCGATTTCGAAGACATCATCTTCTAAGGTGACCGCTGTACCGCTGGAAACTGCGGTTGTGAAGAAGGCAGTATCGAGGTTAGCGATCATACGCTTAGAGTGGTTAGTCACGCGGCGAGCCACAATGGAGGGAAGACCGAAGAGTGCGATATCTTTGCCCTCGATTTCCTCGACAATTTCCTTATCGGTGTCGATATTGATGGTGACTTTGCCATCGTTATTAAGAGCAGATCCTTTGGCTGCAGTTCTTGCATCTCCGTAATCGCCGGCCACGGCATTACGGAAGCGATCTACTTCGACAGAGCCAGTAGTTGGATCGCCGGAATACATCGTGTTTTTGATTTTTTCGGAAATAGCACCTTTTTGGATTGACTCGATAAGAGCGCCATAGCTTTCAGCGAGCAGGTCTTTATTCTCTCCGTTTAAGATACTTGAGGCAGAAGTTCGTGCCATAATGATCTCCTTTTTCTAGAAAGCGGTCATACCAGGTCGTTTGTATCCTTGAATATTATCGCTTTTCTTAAAGTTCGTAGTTTTACTACCGTCACCATAATCAGTTGGAGTCTTGCCAGCGAGTTTTGCTTCTACTGCCTTTGAGACTGCTTCATTGAAGACTTTGCTAAAGGTTTCGATGTTTCTCTGCATCTTATCTTTATCTACATCTACGATGAAATCCACCAATTTGGTGTCTATGTTGAGTTCGGCAAGTTTCTCAATACCGTCAGCGCGATTTTCTCGGAGCGTAATACTCTTTTCTTTTTCGGCCAACTCATGATCTCTTGCTTTGCGTTCCTCGTTTAACCTTTCCTCTTCGGTCATTTTGGCTTTGCGATCGTATTCTGCAAGTGCTTCCGCAATTGCATTTTTGTTTCGCTCATCAGCCTTGGCTTGTACCTCACTAATTCTTTTCTGAACTAGATTATTGACCTCTTCCTGAGTAAAAGTTTTCTGAGTATTGGTCTTATTTTCCTCTGTATTTCCGGCTTGACCATTGTCGGTAGAGTTCTGATTTGTAGCTTCCGCCATAAATTCTCCATTTTACGCCTGTCGGCTATTGCAACAAAAAACGTCCAAGAATTACTTGAACGTTGTTGATCTTGAGATTATTATACCGCGTCGTTTATGCTTTTACCAGATTTTCTATCTCTTTACGCCAGATATTGTAGGGAACATTGTAGTAGTATTTATTCTTGCCGGTTTCTGGATCGCGATAGCGTCTGGTTTCTGGCTCAAATCCCTTGAATGCGGCCGCTATTGTAGATCGGCAATTTGGATGGAGTGGGGGAACATTGAGCCCAGCTTCAGCTTCGGTCATCTTGAATGTTTTACCATCCATTTCGGCACAGATTTCCGAAGTTCGGTTATCTAGTGTTGCTATGAAGGTAAAATATTCGAAGCCAAGCTTCCGATATGATTCCACCTCGCCGGCATTATGGAAGTAATTTGTTTCGGTTCGGACTAATCTTTCGGTATAGTATTTTTGGACTCCAAATCTCTCCCTAAACTCACGAGAAGTTTTTTCTATTCCTTGGCCAGTGGCTACAGCTACCACTAACCTTTCTTTTAATTGATTAGCTAGGATATCCGTATTTCGCCAGATTCGCTCGGAATAATTCATACCGTTGAACTTGGCATTTATGACCTGCTCTATAGTCTGTCGATCTAAGGTGGTAAATGATACCGGAGTCGAGCCAATTCCTCTGGATATGTCGTATCCGGACTTGTAATATGACTCGCTGAAGATTTTTCTGTTCATCCTTTCTTCTACGCGTTCATGCTTTATTCCGGCTTTATGGATTTCGGCCCAGATATCTAGGCTCATCTTTTCTAGGCGGGTGATTCTACCTTTGTAATTTTCTGGTAGCTTATCTTTTAATTTTAGCTGCTCGATTTTGATAGTCAACTTTCTCATGTCGCTATAAGTGATTTTCATATCGAGTAGCTGTTTCTTGAAGCCAATGCTTTTGTCGTAGTATTTATCGTATAAGTCCACGAGTTCTTTTAAGACTTCTCGCTGGGCTTTCAGATAGATTCTTTCAATTTTCTTTTGGTAGGCCAGTGATTGTTTTTCGCTCAAAAGCATCCGTTCTTCGGCTCGTTTTCGCCAATAACTATTTGTCCTTTTCCTGATCGCCATCTTTTTCCTTATTCTTGTCGGCAAAATCATTTGCAGCATATTCTTGGCTATCGGCAAGATATTCTTTTTCTTCTTGCTCGGCTATTTTTATGGTTTCCGAAGCATCTTTTACAAAACTCAGTTGCGCTACGAGAAGTTCTTTATCCACAATTCCGGTGAGATTATTGATAATTTGGGAAGTTTCTAGGTCGTTTGATGGCAGGTTTCTCTTAAATACAGCATCTACTTGTTCTGGTTTGATCTTTGTCATCTGTGACTTTACGGCTAAGAAATTCATGTAAAGCTCGAAGCGTTCCATGAGACCTTTCTCGAAGTAGCGCTCTTTATTCTTGATTGCCTGCTCGAAGGTGAGTAGTTTGTACCTAATTGCTACACCAGAAGCATTACCTACGAAGTTTTCATCGCTAAGGTTCGGCACCATTGATATCTTATGAATATCCTGCTCAATATTCTGGCGAAGCACGTCTACATCGGTTTCCGAGATCTGTTTTGTTAGATATTCCACTTTGCCATCGGCCGGAATATTTGATAAGGCCCGGTGGAGCTTTAGCTCATCCATTTGCGTAGCATCAAAGTGCATTCCATAGAAGCAGAGAATAGCATCCACTAATTGCTCACGATCATTTACGCGGTCTGATTGAATCAAGTTGTAGGCATCTATTAGAGAGATTACCGGCTCAAAATCGCCTTGATATTCGCCATTGTTTTGGTATTCAATGATTGGCACTTCGCCGAAGACGTGTTGTTCACGATCCAATTCTTTTAGAATATTGCCTTTGAGCGAGTAGTTAATGACTTCGGTCTTGGTGCAGACTAGCACTTCGTAATGGTCCGGAGTTTTATCATCTGGCTCTTTGAAGATTGGCCGGTAATTGATGCCATAGAGTTTATTATGGGTTAAGGTGTTATCGTATATGATAATCGTGTTTCTTACGTCTAGCGCCACCGAGCAAGGTTCGGCATTTTCGTTTGAATAGATGTATTCGTATTTTATGCCGAAGATGGCACACTCTTTTGCGATCTCGACATCTAGGTTTTCCATAGTTTGGCGCTTGTAGTGGTCTAGCAGTGGATCAATGTTGAGCCCTTTTTCTGGCTGATAATCTACCGGATTTCCGAGCAAATATCCCACCGACACATCCACAATATACTTGGCGTGGTTTACCATGATCTTGTTGTTCATCAAGGTTTCCGACTTCTGGCGATACATAATGTCATGGCTTCCCATGTAATAATTGGCGAGCTTATCGAAGTGCGGCCGCCTTTTCTCATTGAAGTCTATAGCATCCTTGATTAAGTCTGCGGTCAGCTCGGTATTTTTATCTACCTGGTACATTTTACCTCCAATAATTTGCGTACTTTGAGCGGTTGATTCCGCCGGTTTTATCTACAACTTCTGGCGTTCTCTCGCCGGTGATTGTTTCGAATATCGCCGCCAACACATCTACGGCATCATCGTGGGCATTCTTGCCTTTTCTTTGATAGCTCATCACTTGCCGGTGGAACTCTGGATATTTCTTATTCCAATTCGGCGGCATGAAGACGTGGTTTTGTACCCATGCCGATGAAGCTAAGATTCTGGACTCTTTGTTTTTGTTTTGATTGTGGAAGGAAATGAAAGTGCGATTGGTGTTGTATTTTTCTTTTAAGATTCGCTCGACATTTCTACCAAAACCACGTCCGCCATTATTGCTCTCAATTACCGCTTCATTCACATTGCCAGACGAGAGTAGGTTGGCAACTGCGTTCTCTGTATATTCCATTGATTCATCTGTAAATACTAGATCCGTGATGTAAGCTTCTTTTTCGTGTTCAATGTAGTTGATTGAGCAGAGGAAATCTTCGCCGGTGTCGGCAGTATCTGTATAATTGAGAACTTTGCCCTCTGGTCTTTTATCCCATGTCATAAATTCGGAGTAGAGCCGGCCACTAATATCTATTGGCTTCTGGTTGTAGTTAGCTTCTACGATATCCAGATTCATTTCGCGTGTTTTAGCTTCGTAGTCTTTGTGGCTTAGAACATCCTCGCAGAGCATTGAACCGTCATCTTTGATGGCCTTATAAGTGATATGTTCTAGGTCATCTTCAAAGGCGTTTAGGACTCTTCCAGCCAAGTCGCCCTCAGCCCATCTGGTCATGATAATGATGACTTTCCAGGGATTTTCCGTGCGAGATAGGAAAGTATTGTTGAACCACTCCCAATGATTATCTAGGGTGTTTTCATTATAGGCATCTTCGGCGGACTTTATTACGTCATCCACGATCAGAAAGTGAGCACCGAAGCCGGTCGCCGTAGAGGTTGGGGAAGTGGCCAGATAATTGATTTCGTTTGAGCCATCTAGTGACCACATTTGTGCCGAAGCTTCGCCATATTTCACTCTGGTCAGTGGGAAGATATCCGAATAGACCGTATGCTCATCTAGTTTTTCGGTCTGAACCATATTTCTCACATTTCTGGCAAAAGTCGTGGAGAGTTTCTCGTTATATGACGCCGTCATTACTTTTCTGGTCGGATCGCAACCGAAGAGCCAAGCTGTGAAGAGTTGAGCGGTCAGAGATTTGCCATGACGGGGTGGTAGGTTGATGACTAGGAAATGCTTATCTGACTTTTCCGAAAATCTTTGTAATTCTTCGCAGAACTCTCTCAGATAAGTCCGGTTTTCTTTGTAAAACTTTGGCATGATGATTTTACAGAACGACCAAAAGTCAATCCTGGCGGATTCTAATTTCAGTTCGTTTCTGGTTTCTTCATCAAGTGCTAGTTTCATTCCTTTAATGCTGCTCTGATTTCTTCTATTGATAGACCTTTGTATGGCCTAAAGTTTACCGTGGAGGTCGTTTGAAGTTCGCCGCTAATGCGATTGTTGATGTTCTTACCATAAATCCATTCCAGCACCGAGATGATCGCATCAAGTCCGTCTTTTCTGATTGCCTTGATAACTTCCTCGTAAATCAGTCCATATTTTGTACCTTTGAGTTCAATCTTGTTGATGGTCGCCACGGCATCTTTGGTATTTTTACAGGAAATCGCTTTGAACATTGTGGTCGCAATTTCTTCTTTGGCATCATCCGGAATGCCTTTGATGATGTTTTTCATGAGTTTCTTGCGACCATTTTTTTCTGGCTGATTTTTGGCAGAGAAACGATACGATTCGCCTGCTTTTACGAAAGCTTCCATGTCATTTCTCCCCGTTTTCTCCCCGTTTTCCATCAAATTAACCCCCACTCGGCTAGTTTCTCAAAGCCACCAAGTTTAGCAACATATTCCTGCGCTTTTCGGACGATTTTGCCGTATGGCTCGTAGATTGTTTCTAGGCTATCTTCTTTTTGGATTCTAAACTCAACTTTCTCATCGCCAATAGCGCAGAAGGATTCAACCGTGGCTTCGTGTTCTTGGGCTAGAAGGAAACAGAAGATATTCACGCTCACATCTGCTTTGCTTAGGTCTTTTCCGTGTAGGCCACCGCCGGTTACTGCTCTGCCCATATCTGAGCCGAGTTTTCTATTTGTGGCACCAGTATCGACATTGATTCCACCGGTCCAGTCGCCAAGTGGATTCAGAATAAGGACATGGCCATTCGTATAGAATACTTCGGCTTCTTTTGGAACGCAGGATTGGCAGGCAATAAGTGTATTGGTTTTTCTATCTAAAATAAACTTACCATCCGTTGGATAAAGGGAATACCAACGCCTTACTATTTCTGACAATTCTTTTTCTTCATCCGAGAGTAATACGCCTTTGAAGATTCCGTTATCGCCACATTTTATCTTTTCTGCTTGATTATCTGCTAAATGAGAATCTTGTGGGACTTCTTTGTAATTGATCGCACATTTGGTATCGGCAATTCTATCAACTATTGCCTGGATTTCTTCGGTTTCAAAATGTTCGCTCGTTTCTGCTATGATCGTACATTCTGAATGGCCAACCAGAACTTCCACGGCTACTTTTGGTTTCTCGCTTTTAGAATATGCTAGATCTATGATCGCGCCAGCAATACGGTCTGCAATTTTGTCTGGATGACATGGATTTACTTTTTCAAACATTTTATACCTCTCTTATTTTCTTTGCTTTTTCGCTGGTAAAGTTTTCCCAGCGTTCAATAATCACATCTGCATAGAGTGGATCGTATTCCATTGTGTAGCATTTGCGATTGAGTTGCTCACATACCATTAAGGTGCTACCACTTCCACCGAATAAGTCTAGGACTATCTCTCCATCTTTGGTGGAGTTCCGAATCAGTTCAGCACACATTTTTAGTGGCTTCATGGTCGGATGAAGGTCATTTTTAAGTGGTCTATCTTCGTGGATAATGGTTTTCTTGACATGATCCGAGAAGATATCTTCAAGTAATTTCTGCATTTCTGCTTTGGATAGTTTTGTTAGGTCTAGGTTATCTTCAATGATGGTTGGATGATTGTATTCCTCAACGAAATAGTGACCGGCACCATCTTTCCAACCATAAAGGCATGGTTCGTGTTGCCACTTATAGTCTTGCCGTCCAAAATTGAAGCTATTCTTTACCCAAATCAAACATTGCTTCGTAACCAGTCCATTTTCTCTGGCAGATTCACGGAAGTTTACCGATTCGCCATCTGCGTGCCAAATATAGAAAGCACCACCAGGTTTGAGATGATCCGAAGCATTTTTGAAGGCTTTGTCTAGGAATAGTCTAAACTCACTAGACGCCATGTTGTCATTTTTGATGGTCATACCTTGCGAATTATGGACATTTACATTGTATGGTGGATCGGTGAATAAGCAGTCTGCAGTGATATTTTCTGTAAGTAGAGCAACATCTTCTGGATTCGTGCTGTCGCCGCACATCAAAATATGCTCGCCGAGCTGGTAAATCTCTCCGAGTTTAGATTTGGCTTCTTTTGGAATGTCCGGGACTTCATCCTCAATGATTTCTGGCGTTTCTTCGGCCCAGCCATCAACTTCCAATCCCCACTCTTCGAGTTGTTCTTTATCCCATTCATTTGCCAGGATGTCCAAATCCCATTCGCCATTCGCAATGTTATCTTTAATGATGAATTCTTTTTTCTGCTCTTCGGTTAGACCAATGACTTGTTTTACTGGTACGGTCTTTTCGCCGAGAGATTCCAAGGCTTTGACTCTTTGGTGACCACCTAGGATTCGCATATTTTCATCAACGACTACTTCTCGGATCTGTCGCATTTCCGGAAACTCCACCATTGATTTCTTTAGAATCTCAAAATCTTTTTTGGAAATCTGGCGTGGGTTGTTAGAAGTGGGAGTCAAATCGGACAAAGGCGCATCAAATTGTTTTATCTTTATCGTCATCTTTGGCCTTTTTCTCTCTATATTTCTCTACGATAATCTCGTATGTTTTGCCATATAGTTTAATAAAGACTCTATGATCTTCCGTTTCCTTGACTCTGATTACGTCTGGCATATATTTCCTTTCTTTTGAGTCCAGAATAGACAGTCTTGCCTTTTCTTGCAGTTGAGTCGATTAGTCCTTGTAGAGTTTTCGCTCTGATGTATCCATATTTTGAGAGCAGAATTGGTTTATCTTGTCTAATATGCTCTCCCTCATAGATTCCATCTGCAACGATCTCACAGGCTATCCGACCAGTTGGCTTGAAGATAATGAATGCTTTGCCACCACGAAAGATTGCTTTGAGTTCGGTCAAACCATATTCCGAGAGAATCTTATTGGCAGCAACCGTATATTTAAGTTTGATGTCTGAGATTTTGTTTTTCTCATAAACTACTCCTTGGCTTTGGAGTGACACCATATGAATCCGAAGGTTTATGAGTTCTTCGAATTCGGCGATCGTGAGTTCTCGATCCATATCTTCTCCTGTTTAAATTTGGACATCAAAAAACGCTCAGTTTTACCTGAACGTTGTTGATCTATCTATAATTATATCACAAGCGACATGAAAATCAAAGCAAAATACTAGCGAGTAGCCTTAGCTTTTGCCTTTTTCTCGCGTTCAAAAGCTTCGTCGATAAGTTGTTTGATCTTTTGCATATTCATAATACTATTTTATCCCTTTTTCTTATTTTTTGCAAGGATATACATAATCGTATCGCGGAAATTGGACAAGTTCATAAAATAATTCGGGTAAGCATCTCGTACTTTTTTAACCTGATTTAATGCGATAAGTACGGTTTGCTCAGTAGAAAAATTAAGTTGTTCTCGTCTTTTGTATTCATCAAATGCTAGATGATAATCAGCTTCTTTAAAGTTTGAAATATTGGCCTCTTTTTTATCAGAATCGAGTGTTATGACCATGTAATAAGCATCCTTTAACTTCTCGCTACTAGTTATAGGATCCGTGAGCGCGAAACTAATTATTTGATCCATAATATGATTTGTATCCAAGTTCTTTTGCAGCTCATCGCACAGCTCAGACATGCTCAAATCTTTATAAATTGGAACTACTGGAGACTCTTCGGTAACAGCGAAAATTGAAGAAACTTGGCAAAAGAAATCGTGCCAGCATGTCGCATCGTCGATCTCTTTCAGTGTTGCGCCACGAAATACATCTGTCGTTTCCACGGAAGTTGCCCAGAGATGTTGAAGCTGCGTACGAAGCTGTATTTCAACGCATAATCCATCCTGCTCGAAAACAAAATGTTTTCCACGATATCCACTCTTCTTTGGCTCTTCAATATAATCACTTATTTTCTTTAGATTGCCCCAACCTCTAATTTCTTGCTCTACTTTGCAAAGTTGCGCCATGCCGTCGACAATAATCCTAACACCAGCTATATCTTGCATACTAGAAAGTCGCATATCTTTAAAACGATTAAGTTTTCCCACGATGGTAGGAAGACGTTTTAATCTTTGTGCAACAATAATATTATTCTTATCTATTTTTGCGGCCAATGCAACGCATCTGTCATAATATTCATCAAGAATTTTTCCATGAGCCTCGCGCCAAGCATCCAAAATTTCAATCGCAGTATGATCGCCATACTTAGTATCATATTCGTTGTTACGAATAGAATCCCCAATCTTGTTCAGCATGGTATTCGATAAATTATCCATACTTCTATTTTAACACTAAAAGACCATTTTTTGTTCTGGACAAATTATTTTTTGTAAGCTAAAATGGTAGTAGCTTAAATATGACGCCGATGGCCTCGGATTAGAGACGATCGGATTTTTTATCTTATCATCTCTGTAATATAATAGTATACAGTTGGGTAGGTGCGCCCTACTTATCCGGCTAGAATACTAACATTAGCTACGTAGGTCAGAGGACGTGGATCTATTTTGTAGTACTTAAGTCATAGGAGGTAATGATGCAAGTCAACGGAAATAACGTTAACGTTAAACGTTATTCTTCTTTCGAAGAAAGAAACGTTAATAACGTTAATCATCAGACTACAAAAGCAACGAAAGCAGATTTTAATTGTGCAGACCACCTGGTGCGGAAGTTTGAAAGGATCGGTTGTAATGATGCTGAAGGCTGCAGAGGATTTTTCTGCAAATGCTCAATGAGATTATCGCAAGATACAATCTGGAGCATCTTTGAGAAATCCACTTCATCTGCGAGCATCAAATCGCCAATTAAATACTTTATCGGTGCTTGTCGTAATCAGATGAAGTAAACTCGTATCTCCGTTTTCTTGAAGAAGTAAAGGAAAGGGAGATAAATGCTAATCAAAGATGCCTTTTCGATGTACGAAGAGGAAGAAATCATTGCTGGTGGGCTTTCGAAGAAGACGCTTGAATCTTATGTCTACGCCGAAAAATTGGCTAGCGACTATTTCAGTGCGACTTCCAATATTGAAGATATCCAGCCGATAGATGTTCGATCATTCTATCAGCATCTTTTGACTTGGCAAAAACCCGATACCGCTCGTGGTAATATAGTCTGCTTCCGATCCGTAGTTAGGCTTTGTGTCAGAAAGAAAATGGAGATGACTACTCAGCCGGAAGATATTAAGATTCCAAAGCGAGAGAAGAGAACCATTGTTTATCTCACTCCTACTGAAGTTGAAGAATTCTTTGATGTGATCGGTACGAAACGCCGTGGTTATGCCGAAATAAATCGCCTTAGAAATATTGCGATCGTGAAATTATTATATTGCTCAGGCCTCCGTGTTGGAGAATTATGCTGTCTAAATCGTAATTCCATTAGGAATAGACAGTTCTCTGTAGTAGGGAAATCCAAGGAGCCAAGGCTCTGTTTCATAAACGAAGAAACAGAGAAAGCCATTGAAGATTATCTAAAAGCCCGGACCGACAAAAATCCGGCATTATTTATATCTAACGAAAATGAGAAGCGAATCACTCCGGGCACAATTCGTAGAGTTTTTGCTAATGCCTGCGAACGATCCGAGTTTGAAGGAGTTCATCCGCACACTCTTCGCCATAGCTTCGCCACCACTATGCTGGATCGCGATGTTGATCTCATTTATATCGGCCAGCTTCTTGGCCACGAATCCCTTGATACGACCAAAATGTATACTCATTATGCCAATCCAAAACTGAAGAGAATCTACGACATGGCAATGTGTCGATAAAGGTCTGAAACTGCTTGACTTTCGCGTTTTTATAAGGTAAAATGTATTCAGTTATTCAAATTATTTGGATACAGTACATGAATAGATAAACGTGTAGAAGATGCATGACTTATCTATCATTACAAATATGTGCAAATGAAAGACTGCACGTTTCCACGTGCGAGCGTAGCTCAGTTGTTTAGAGCGCTTCCTTGCCAAGGAAGAGGTCGAGAGTTAGAGTCTCTTCATTCGCACCACAATTTAGAATGTTATCACCTCCGGGTGATATTTTTAGACACCTTATGGAGGTGTCATTTTTTAGTTTTATCGGGGTCATTAATTCGAATTTCAATGGCTCCGTAGAATTAATAAACGACTACGGGATACCCAAGTTTATGAAATTTAACAATTTGGAATTATAAAAATCCAACCACGAGTTTGGTCACTCTTTTTTGAATTATTTTGAAACGATCACATACAAATAGATTCTTTTTTCCTGCTATTAACCTCAAATGTTATTGGCTACAAAGGGTGGCCATGCTCGTGGCTGGAAGAACTGAAAGGAAAACAAAAAATGAGAATTAAGAAAACTATTAAATTTATTTTCGCAATAATTTTAGCTGTATTTGCTTTAGGATACTGCGGACAAATGGATTCCGATTATCAAGAAGTACGGACGAAGATTGTTACGGAAGGAAAGCTATGAGATGACGCAAACAAAATTGAAAACTGTGAATATTAAAGGCAAGGAATATGTAGAGGTTAATGAAAGACTGAAGTATTTTCGAGAAAAGTTCCCAGAGTATAGTTTGACATCTGAAATTGTAAAAATAGAAGATGGTCTATGCGTGATAAAGGCAACTATTCGTGACGAAAATGGTGTGGCAAAAGCCACAGGCATTGCGTACGAAAGGGAAACTTCTAGTTTTATCAATAAAACATCATTTATTGAAAATTGCGAAACATCTGCTTGGGGTAGAGCGCTTGGAAACTTTGGGATCGGCATTGATTCTTCGATCGCTAGTGCCGAAGAAGTTGAGAATGCGCAACTAATTCAAGATGAAAAGGAAGAATCAAATAAACCGCCGACGGAAGCTCAAATCAATTATTTGAGAGTATTGCTCAAAAAAATGCATAAAACAAAATCCGAGGCTGACGAGATTTGTGCTAAATGTAAGACTTCAAAGCAAGCTTCAAAATGGATTGAGAAAGCTCAAAAGAAAACCAATGGTGAGGAAGTCGACGATTTTGCTTACGATAAGTATCGAGATGAGCAAAGTGACGCGGCTGAAAGATATAACAATAGTTTAATCGAGCACTCACTTGACCAGATGGCAGGATATTAAAAAAGAAAGGGTGGTGATGGAAATTAAAGTTTCTTATTTTGGTCACATACAAAAAATAAAAGTAAGGAAATAATATGTCTGGGACAAAAGAGGGCGGTAGAAAAGCCGCAGCGACTATATTAGCAAAATATGGCAGAGACCATTATGTGGAAATGGGGAGAATTGGTGGTAGCAAAGGGCATACCGGTGGATTCGCTGCAAACCCAGAGTTAGCAAAAATTGCTGGAGCTAAAGGCGGCCGCAATAAGTGGCTTAATAGCAAAATGGTGCGAGATATAGTGCGATCTCGGTAAATTCGGCGCGCAAGTGCAACTTAGCCATAGCTAGTTGGGTTGGATCCTTCTTTCCCCAACTAGCGCTCTCCTAGATCTAGTACGTTATTTATACTTTTATGAACACTCCAATTAATGTTCTTGTTATTTTAGATCTAGGACATGAGGGCAACTTGGTAATATCAGGACGCCCTCACATTACGCCAAAAGAGCCTATTCTAAAGTGCACAGTGTAGGTCGGCAACGCCTACTTTGCCTAAAAATTGTAGGCAACTATGACGAGCTGACAGGTGATAATCCACTTGAAGCTCGACCAAATTTTATGACCTGCGTTCTTAGTCGGACATAACTAAGAGCGCTCCTAGCAGGTAGTGGACATTTTACAAAATAATTATACGCCCACCGTATGATATATCTTCCACTGCCTACTAGGACTCTGAATCATGTTGAGGGGATTCAGAGTTCTGTAAATCATCAAGGAGGCAAAAATATGAAGTTCTTCCGGCAAAAGAAAGAAGAAACACTCACAAAAACAGAACAAGATTTCCAAAAAATTGTGGACATCGTAAAAAACTTAGATAGAAACGAGTTTAAGAAATTTATGGAAGCTACACAATCAGTATGGGAAGGATATGACAGGCTTCTACGAGTAAAGACTCGTGACGAAAAAGAGGCCAAACCGGTTGATGATATTACAAATTCTTTTATTGAAACAGCGGAGGATAAGTGATGTTTCCGAAGAAAAATACCTATAAATATGAGGTAGAATACCAGGCCACAGATTCGAATGGGAGACATAAGCGTAAACGAGTTGTGGAACTATCAAAAGATGTAAAAAACTGGAGTCTAAAAGACTATTCAAAATTAGAAGAATATCTTAAGCAATTTCACAAAGGCAATCGAGTGAACGTAAATGTAATTGAGGTGAAAGAATGCATATGATAAAGATTAATAAGCTTGTCGAAGTAACTAAAAAAATCTGCGAGGAAGTGTCAGACAAGAATTGTACTAAGAGGGAGTTGGGTTTCACATGGAGATAGCGGTTTCAATTGCAATAGTAATTTGCTTTATATTATTAATTTTACTTTTTAGAAAGTGGTAGGTATGGTGAGATTCAAATCAAGAGCAAAAGAATTTTGCGATAGAAGCGAGTTCAAATATGAATTGTCGATCGATGGGTATTTAAGAATAAACGACGGCAATGGTCATTATAATAGTGTTTTCGATAAAAACAATCTACCTGACGATCCAGTGATCCATCTATTATTTATCGAGGAGGGAGAATGAAAACTGAAGAATATGTGTTACAGATTGCTGAAAGCTACGATCATGACTACATAGAAGTTAGAGGGACTGATGGTAGTTACTCTACGAGTAGTTATATGAATGATGTGAGACATTATGATAGCTTGAAACTTGCTAAATTAGCAGTAGAGGCATTACACTGTCGTAGCCCAAAGATGAAAGTAAGAATACTAAGAATTGCCATTGAAGAAGTGGAAGAAGTACCAAAGGAGATGAAGGATGAGATTACGAAATAAAAAGACAGGAGAAATTGGGGAATGAGCAAAATAGATAGGCTGTCGTATATGGCATTGAACAAAATGGTAACGAGGAAATATTCTGAGTGGAAAGACCCAGATGATTATATCTATGCTTCCATCTCTCAACCACCGATTAAAGTCGTAAACAAATTCCATACAGATGATGAGATGGAGTGGGACGTGGAGTGTCCTAACTGCAACAAGGTAGTGAACTATGGTGAGCATATCTTTATGGAATCAGGACAAATTTACTGCGATAGTGAGGGATGCTACAAGAAGTTTAAGATGTTAGGAAAGGGAAATTATGAAATTAAAAAATAAAAGGACAGGGGAAATTGTAGATATCCATAAAAGCCAAATTTTAATACACTTTGATGGTGGCAAGAAAACTAGACAATTCAAATCACTAGATGAACTCTGTGAAGAATATGAAGATTATAAAGAACCGAAAGAGTATTGGTTTCTTAATAGTCTTGGCGAAGCTATCCGTCCAACTGACACAACAGATTGGACATCAGGAGACGCTGATTATCATAAGAAAATCGGCAACTACTTTGAAACTAAAGAAGAAGCCGAAATCGCAGCGAAAAAACTAAAAGCATTAAAAAGATTGAGAGATAAAGGTTTTGAATTTATCGGAATTGGTGGTAGAGATATCGAATTTACATACCCTGATGATTGTTGTAATGACCGTTGTTTTTGGCAAGACTTAGATTTACTTTTCGGAGATAAAGAATGAAGAAACATAGTTTTAGTAAATGGGAGTTAATTCAATTTTACAGAATATTAGCAAGTGAAAAATTAATTCCTTGTGATAAGATTGAGATTTCTACAGATAAGATTAATGGTGGAATTGGGAATGTTTGCACTGCAATTAAATTTGTAAAAGGTAAGAAACAACTTAATGTAGGTCTCGTTACAAAAACATATCCTGAAAATGATAAATTAAAAGGACAATTATTAAATTTTTTGGGGGGTGAAGAATGAAGAATACATGGGAACCATATTTTAGGCCAACTAGGAGAGTACACGATTCTGGGTTTAGATGTTTTGAGTGTGGCTATCTAATTATGTCTGGGTATGCTAGGGCAGAAAAGAAAGTCATAATTGGCACTAATGTTGATAATATATCAAATTTTGATTTTGATAGTGAAGTAGAAGTGAGTATGGACTTATTACTTGACGGCAATATCAGGTTATTTAACTATAAAAATAGCTTATTTTGGGACATTCCTGGTTGGAGTGACGCAAGAATAATTAGCAATACGAAAAAAGTCTATGGAATTCAAAGCGACCTTGAATCCGATATCCAAGAATTTTATCGTGGGTTAGACGAATTATGGGAAAAACAAAACAAAAAAGATGATGGAGATGAAGAATGAGTTGTCCAGACTGCGGAGCAAGAGTAGCGACGCTCTTCAATGGGTTAGAAAATCGTAGGTGTTTGAATTGTCTTGAAAAAGCCCGTTTAAAGTTTGTTGCAGAGCAAAAAAGAAAGAGAGGTGAAAAATGAGTCTGTATAATTTATTGTTTGGTGTCAACCAGGACGCCGATGAATTGTTAAAGATACTCGGCCTCACCGAAGACGATTTTGGTAGGTTTAGAGATGCTTACCTAGACGAAAAAGGAACCAGTATCATAGTTTATACTCGTTGCGGTGGGGGGAACCGTGATTATTATGAGGAGGTGTTCTCAAAAATGGAGAAGCATCCAGAGTATGTGACGGACTATGACGATGACTATGACTGTACCTATGCCTATTTCGTGTTTAACGTTCCTAATGAATTTATAAAACAAACCAAACTTATGAGCGATAAAAATAAGCCAAAGAGTGTTCACGAAAAGTTCCAGGAAGCCATTGATGATATGGGCAAAAACGGCAAGGATAGTAAGTATGCAAAAAAATGGAGCCCACAATTAGTAAAATTAAAGAAACGTTTGGAGAAAAGGAGGTGAAGAATGAAAGCTGAATGCAAAAGGAGAATAAAATGATACCAATAATTTTAATACTTGCTATAACCACGGCGATACTTGTAACAGTTTTTGACCCTTATGATTGTTTAGATTTTGTGATCTGCACCGTATTGGGTTTGTTAACGGCCTTTATACCAGCTCTAATATATATAGAAATTCAAATTAACTCCAATATTGTAGAGCCTGTTGAACAGCCAGAAGTTTCTGAAACCCTAGTGAATATAAATGACACATCTTATCCGAACGTTAATGGTTCGATTAGAGGTAAATTGTTTTACGTCTATGGGAGTATCTCAACAGATAATAGCCAAGCATTCAATTATTATGTAGAGCAGGCTGATGGTTCATTCAAGCTAAAAAGTGCTCCAGCGTCAGATTCTACAATTATCTATACCGATAACACTCCAAAAGTGGAGATTACCAGCTATGTCTGCGAAAAAGGTAAAGCCATAGTTGAGACATGGTCGGTGGCTGGTTGTAAGAATAGACCAACGACATATAAGTTTTATATCCCTGAAGGCAGTATTGCTGAGGAATATAGGATAGGAGAATAAAATGAGACCACTAGGGACTAATGTAAGAATATCTGACTACGAAATAGAAGAAGTTAAAGAGGTCTATAAGGATACGGGCAGCTATGTTGAAACTGGTAGATCCTTAAACATATCCGCTGGCACAGTTTCACAAATCTGCCGAGGGCTAGGAAGATTCCACCGGAGGGCTGAAAAATGAGAGAACACGAAATCTACCGCCTAATCGCTCAATATCTGCAAGTAAAGTACCCGGATGTGGTCTATCGTTTTGATTTAGCTGCAGATTTGAAACTTACTGCCGGTCAAGCTAGAAAGCATAAGATGCTCCATCCAAAAAGAGGATATCCAGACCTATTTATTGCTAAACCAATAGTATCAGAGGACGGTTCAGGTAGCTACGGATTATTTATTGAGCTTAAAAAGGAACAAACTCGTCTTAAAAAGAAGAACGGTGAATGGGCGACTGAGCATATTGCTGAACAGGCAAAAGTGCTTGAGCAATTAGTATCTAGTGGTTTTATGGCGACATTTGCTTGCGGTTTTGATGAAGCAAGAGAAATAATTGATAAATATTTAGGAGGTTCAAAATGAGATACATTATACCAGAGCTAGAAAGTTGGCCGAGAAAGATTGCAAAACGTAAAAGATATGGATACAAGGTTTGGGCTTTGCAGAACAAGAAAGAAGGCCATTGTATATATAACTGCAAAATAATGATTCTAAAAGATGGTTCGACACTTGCATTCGGGATGTCAGAGACGGAATTGTATGGGCATGGCTCTGAACAATGGATGACAGATACATACAATTATCCATCTGAGTTTATGGATGTTTGGGGATTGAAATAAGCTTAATAGGAGGTTAAAGATGAAGGTGCCAGATTCGGAATACTATCGAATGATAGGACGCAAAGGCGGTAAAATAGGCGGTAAAAAAAGTTGGAATGGTGGATTTGCGTCAGAAATTGAAGGTAAAGATGGATTAACAGGACATGAGCGAGCTAAAATTGCCGGCCAGAAAGGTGGCAAGAAAAGCAAACGAGGGCCTAAGAAGCACTGGTGGTAAAGATGAAGATTAGCATAATTATTCCTGTCTATAATAAAGAGCCGTTTCTCAAACGCTGCTTCGAGAGCATTGAAGATCAGTATAAAAAACCTTTTGAGGTGATCGTCATTGACGATGGTTCCACTGATAACTCAGGCGAAATATGTGAAGAATATGCGAAGAAAAATGGATGGAAAATATATCACCAGACGAATAAAGGAGTTTCATCAGCTAGAAATTTAGGTATTGAAAAATCGAGCGGCGATTTTATTACTTTTTTAGACGCGGACGATTTATTGATGCCAGATTCGATCACTAACATGAATGCAGCTTCAGAACGAGGCTATAATATCGTTCAGTTTAAGCAGTTCAGGTGTAGGAAGCTAGACGAGCTTAGAACTGCAGCCTATGGCGCACCTGCTGGATTTTACGATTATTCCTATATTCCTCAATACTGGGTGTTGGTATGGAATAAGATTTATAAAAGAGATTTTTTGATACAGAATAAAATTATATTTAGAGAGGGTATGCAGTTTGGTGAAGACGCTATTTTTAATGCAGAATGTATCTTAGCAAACGGCAGTATTTTTCAGGTGAATCAAGTCACCGTAATCCATACCCTAGATGATATGAAGTCTTTATGCCGAGGGAACATTAATCTTGATCGAATAAAGAAGCTAGATGATGAGCTTTGCAAACTGATGAATAAAGAAAAAGATCCGACGAAAAAGAGATGGCTAAATAGAGCGGTTGAGGAACATAGAAATTCAAAGCTGTTTAAAAAATATGGCTTTAGCAACGGAAACAAGTCCGGTAACGATATTGTTTACTTTGTAAAAGATAGCCCAGTGAACGAAGAGCTGAGATATTCTTTGCGATCGGTCGAGGAACACTGGCCATATAATCGAGTATGGTTTTGTGGTGGCTGCCCTGATTGTGTAAGGCCAGATAAATATATGAGGGTTGCTCAGCACGGAGTGGACAAGTGGAACAAGGTACGCAATATGATTCGTCAGGTTTGTGAAAATGATGAAATTACTGAAAACTTTTGGTTGTTTAACGATGACTTCTTCATATTAAAACCTTTTGACAAGGATATTCCACAATATAATGGCGAAATTGAGCCATACATTGACAGAATTGAGAGAAAACATGGTGGAGTTTCAGACGCATACACGAATCGGCTTAGAGAGGCGGCAAAAACATTAAAGCATAGAGGATATACAACTCTAAATTATGAAGTCCATAAGCCTATGTTGATAAATCGCAAGAAAGCGCTTGAAGTCCTAGATAAGTTCCCTAATACTCCAGCATTTAGAAGTTTGTATGGAAACTATTTAAAGATTGGAGGCATAAATCGTCATGACATGAAAGTAAAAATCTTAGATTATCAGAAGATGGACTTAGTAAAGACGGAATGGGATTTTCTATCATCTGATGATGAGAGTTTTGCAAATGGAGTAGTGGGCGAGTTTATAAAAGACAGATTTAATAAGCCAAGTAGATTTGAGAAAGGAGTTTAGATGGCTAAAGATGTTAAAGTTGTTTATCGCAAATTATCAGATTTGAAAAAGTTGCACAATAATCCGCGTACAATCACAAAGAGCGACATGGATAGGCTTAAAAAATCGATTCATGACAATCCGGATTATTTCGAAGCTCGACCGCTAATTTTAAGCAATAGGACAGGTGATTTAGTAATTTTGGCCGGCAATCAACGCTACGAGGCAGCCAAAGCACTTGGGTTAGACGAAGTCCCGACTTTTTTGCTAGAGAACCTTACCGAGGAACGCGAAAAAGAGATTATCATTCGCGACAACGTCAGTAATGGTGATTGGGATATGGATGCTCTAGCTAATGATTGGGATATAGATCTATTGAAGGAGTGGGGAGTCAAAGAGGTCAAGCCTTTCAAAGAGATTATCGAAGATAACCCAGACCCGATTGACGAAGAAAATACGTACTCTATTGTGGGCGATATCTATCAGCTCGGCGAGCATCGAATTTTTTGTGGTTCTTTTGAAGATGATGAAAAAGTCCGAGAGCTTTTTGGGAATAAGAAAGCCACTTGTACATTCACAGACCCGCCATACAATGTGGCGGTTAAGAGCCGTTCCACTGGTAAGACAATACAAAATGATAGCATGAGTCATGCAGATTTTCAAGATTTTCTGAACCGGGCGTTTGAGGTTGTTGCAGCCAATACGGTGTCTGGGGGGGGGTGCATTAGTTGGATGAGTGATGTCGAGATTTTAACTCTTAAGAACGCTATGGATAACGCCGGAATGCGCTTTAAGACAGTCATTTGCTGGGTTAAAGACCATTTCACGTTTGGTTGTAATGATTTTCAATCGGCTAAAGAGCTGGCGATCTATGGAACCGGCGAGGGGAAGTTCGAAAGAGACGATTTTTCCAATGAGACAGACGATTCGCAGTATGCTTGCTATGCTAGAGGGTCTGATGGAAACTTTACGGACAGCCGTAAATTATCGAATGTTTGGTTTTTTGATAAACCACGATCCAGTAAAGATCATCCAACCATGAAGCCTATTGGTTTATGTGCAAAAGGTATTCTTGCATTATCTGCTCCAAACGATATCGTATTTGACCCATTTTCTGGCTCCGGGTCCACGCTTATTGCCTGTGAACAGACTGGTAGAAAGTGCTACGGGTGCGAAATTGACCCGAAATATTGCGATGTAATAAGAAAACGCTATTGGAAATTCGTGACCGGTAGCGAGGAAGGCTGGCAAGATGGAACAAAAGCCGTCGATACAGGAAATTAAACTGCCAGAAGGCTATGAGAATTTCGATTATGACGAATGGCTAGAGTTTTTCCGTAAGATCCCTGTTGCAATCACGGCAAAGAACCAGAAATTGCTAATGGAGACAATTCCGGGCGACGGCTATGCAGCAGCAGCTCGTTGGATTGAAATCTCACGCGAGCCGTCCAAGATGGATAAGCTCCATAAGACTCAGCTCAAGGCGAGACAAGATAAAGAAGTGATGAGCTTGGCCATTGGTGACGATGATGAGGCATTTTATGAGGCTCTTATTAAGGAAAATGTCGAACAGCTCAATTCTGGCAATGTTAGCCCACAGGAAGTTGCGAGGCTTAGTCAGAATATCAATATTTTTCGCAAGGAACTTCGGGAAATTAGATCCAGGAGGCCTAATAAGAACACAAAATTGGCAAAAGTGCTAAAAGAAATCGAAGAGCCAAAAAATCAAGGCTCTAAGAGCGATTCTAACGCGGAAACAGATAGCAAGACGATAGCTAAGCCGTCTGGAGGCGAAAATGCCTAAAAAGTGCCTTGTAGCTTCCCAGGAGCCAAGAATCGATATTTATAGCAATGGCGACACTCATAAAGCGGAGTTATTGTTTGATTTATTGGATGAATATGGTATCCATTTGCTTGATTGGCAAAGACTAGTGCTTAGGCGTTGGCTGGCGGAGGATGATGCTGGGAAATTCGTGAATCTTACCTGCGGCTTATCGGTGCCGAGACAAAATGGAAAAACAGAGCTCATTGTTGCTCGCATTATTTATGGCATTATATTCCGAAAGGCGCACGGTTACTTTTGCGCTCAGCAACAAGATACAGCCGATGTGGTCAAAAAGCGTGTGCAAGACTTTTTTTATAATACTCCTTATGAGGAAATCTTTAATCTTTTAACTCCTCGATTTCGCCAAAAGCCAAGAAACTATGCGTTTATTGAGTTTGAGAACGGAGCTTATTATCAATTCCAAACGAGGACACGTTTAGGTGGTCTTGGTATGACAAATGATGAGCTCATTTTTGATGAGGCAGCCGACGTTCTTGACCAGCATGAATCTACCCTTTTACCAACGATTTCGGCTGCAACAAGTGGAAATCCTCAAGTAATTTATTGTGGCACGCCGCCGATGGCAGAAACAGTGGGAGCCGTCTTTGGGCGCATCCGTAGTCAATTACTAACTGGCGGTAAAGGATGTTGGACAGAATGGAGTACGGAGCATGTTACAGATAAGGATGATCGAGAAGCATGGTACAAGACTAACCCAAGTTTGGAAACATTTTTACTACCTGCAGTTTTAGAGACAGAGGCCAGGAGCTTGAGTGTTGATGACTTTAATAGGATGAGGCTAGGTTGGTGGTCAGGCATTGAAGATAAGAGAGCTATTCCTCAAAAGGTTTGGGATGCTCTATACACCGAAAAGCCAGAATTCGACGATGCTTTTATGCCAATTTATGCCGTGAAGTTCGCTCCGGATCGTAGCGCCTATGCTCTAGTTGTTTCCCAACCACTCAAGAACGGAAAGATCCATGTAGAAATCGTAATGCAGCGCCAAATGAATGAAGGTTTTACTAAACTCTCAAAATGGCTTATTGATCGTTATCAGAAGTGCGCCAGAATTATAATTGATGGAGTTACTGGCCAAGCGATTTTATTTGAAGAGCTTAAAACGGCCGGCGTTCCGCTTAAGAAGATTATCTTACCAAATATGAAGGAAATCGTGGCAGCACACCAGTTTATGCAGGACGCGATTGATAATAAAGAACTGAGCCATTATAATCAGCCTTTATTAAATCAGACTGTTAGAGTGACAAAACAACGCCAAATGGGACGTTATGGAGGGTTTGGATGGGATTCTATGAGTAAAACATTATCTACTTGCTCATTAGACGCTGCAACTTATGCCCTTTGGGGTCAGAAAGTCTTTGCCCAGAAAGGTATGACAGTTGAAGACATAGAAAATAATAATAAAAAATGGCATGACATTCTATCCAGTATCTAGGGGTATTACTCAGGGCTAACATTACATTAATGTATGGTGGGGGTATTAGTTCACCAATTTCTCGAGGTAGGGGTGGGGTTCACATCTTTTGGTATCTCATCACCAGGCATCCTGGCTCCCTTTTTCTGGTTGCATATTCTATGCACTAGTTGAATGTTATCAATATCATGAGGAGAACCGCCACGTGATACTGGGATTATTTCATCAAGCTCTGGTGACAATGGTGTTCCGGCAGGAAGCGTCACGTCGACAGGACGTCCGCAAAGTGCGCAGGTATCTTGAGTTGCATAGATTTTCTTGCGAATATCATTGCGAAGTTTTGCGTGAGATTTGCGCGGATCCTTATGTTTCATAGTCCAAATTATAAAATAAAAATAAACATATACCGATAATTTTTAGACTTTACATAGGTTGTTCAGAGAGGGGGGTCATGGGGTACAGGGGTGGTAGTGTTTCTAACCGCGTCGTAGTGGGCCTATTTACAGCCAGCGAAAAAAATCGGTTTTTTGCTAGGGGTAATTTTGTGATATAATTAGGAAAATAGCACGCCACGCTTGCGGTCTAAATGCGGATAAAGCATTAGGAGCAACAATGACTGAAGCGCAGCGTAATTACTTGGCGGACTTAGCCGCAAAAAAAGGCGTTAGACTTAAAGACACTGAAAACGTTTCTGTTGCATGGGCATCTGAAAAAATTGAAGAATTAAAAGCGCTACCGGACGTAGAGTTTTCTGATATTTCTGATGTTGAAAAAAATACCGTCAATAAATATATAAATAACATATTGCAAGGGTTATCATTATGGACTTTTCAAAGGTAGCAACAGATACAGCCAAAGGAATGAAAGACCTAGTCGCTTATATTTTATCACTCAATATATCGCCAGCCGATAAGAAAGGATCCATCGCAAGAGCATTCAGAACAGTAGGTTCTAAATTCTATTCTCAGCTATTCGAGGCTTCTAGTGAAATATTTGATTCCAGAGCGATTACGACGCTGATAAATCTTGACTACAATCAGATTAGCCGTCTATCGGAAAAACTTGTGCAAAATTATGTTCTAGGCCGCGAAATTGATTATCTCATAAAAGACTACTACGATTCGGAGCTAGGACGCGCTCAGCATGAGGCATTTCAGAATGCACTGTCGCTCAATAAACACCCGACTCTTGAGAGAATTGTAGTAGGAGAAACCTGCCAATGGTGTTGGGATCATGCAGGGACATTTACACATCCATCAGGAGAAGATTTTGCTAGACATCGTGATTGTAATTGTATGTTTATCGTATCTGGCTATAACACCAGAAACGGACTACTTAAAAACTATGTAAAGGAGAAAAAATGAAAGGAATGACGATAGAGTTTAGAAATCATCCAGACGGAAATGGCGGTGTAGAAACATTTTCAATCGAGGACTGCTTGATTGCAAATAATGGTTCGCCAAACAGCCGAAGACCACAAATTATTATTCACTTGCCTAAGTCAAATAAAAAATCTGTTGATGGCTCCTGGGTAAATTATGAGGGATTTAGTTGGCATATTATTGGCACTACAACACCACAGATGGACGAGAATACGCCGACGCGTTGGAATCGTTATGCAATAGCTGAACGGATAAAAATGCTTTAAGAAAGGAGTAAAAATGACAATATATCAGCATAGTGCAACCGGAGTAAAAATTGAGGTTCTTGAAGGAACTAAAGTGCCGTCATCATTCGTTAAGGTGACAAATAAAAGTGTTCCGGTTGAAAATAAAATCGACGTGGTAGTCAAGAAAGCAAAATCCAATAAAAGAGTGCAAAAGAAAAAGAGCCTCAATAGAAAAGCAACCAATATCAGTGTGGAGGTAGAGTCATAATGGACGAGAGCAAAATAATTCTTTATGGATCAATTACTGACCTAGAAACTAGATGGCGACAATTAGAACCAGAGGAAGAAGGCCGGGCTACGGCATTGATTAGGGACGCAAATTATCTTTTGAGACAGATTGCTCTAAATAATGGCGTTGATTTAGATGAACGCGCCAATAGTGATACTTCAGGAGTTTACAAACGTAGTATTGCGATTGTTATATTAGACGCGGTGCAAAGGGAGCTTGGGAATCCTACCGATATTGTACCTGACGCGTCAAACTGGACGCAGTCTGCTACCCCTTATTCTGAGCAAATTAGTTTTGCTGGTGGTTTCAATGGTAGCTTATATTTCAAACAAAGAGAGCTTAAGCTATTAGGACTAAGTTCTGTATCAGGTAATTCGCAAATTTCTATTTTAAGAGGTGCAAGAGGAGTAAAATAATGGACTGGAAAACCACAAGAAACATAATGAATCGCTCTGTCGATAAATATAAATTTTATTTTGGCAATTATAGCTATGCAGACCCAACGAAAAGCAACGTTGGGAAAAGAATACCAAAGCCACATCTAGGCTGGGGTCGTAGAGCCGTCGATATTAGAGCAAATAAAACCAATTTTGACCGATTTGAGAACGATACATTGAAATTCAATGAGCTAATGGAAAAATATAGCGTCAAAGAAGCTTTCGACCAGCTCAAAGATGATGTGCTTATTTGTGGGGTTGGATTTTTAGCTCTTGCCGGCAATGCAGACAAAGTTATGCCATTCACGGCAGAACAGGCAACAGGAACATACGACTGGAAGTCTCAAAATCTAAAAGATGGCGTTGCGGTATTTCGAGAAACATCTAAAAATACTATTTTGGATGTGGCTCCTGATAGTTATATGATTTTTAACCAAGACAGCACAATTATTAGTGATCGTGGCAGAGAGCAAATTGTGGAAAATCCAACAGGCAGACCTTTGATTGGCCTTTTGACACATAAAACAACTACAAAACAGCCTTTTGGACATTCTGTGCTTGACGCGCCTGCAAGAGAAGCCATTTTAGACGCTTCTCGCACTATTCGTCAAGCAAATGTGGCTGCCTATCACTACAATATTAAGGTTGATGTTATTCTCGGCGCTGATACAAGTACCTCTATTGACAAAATTGACACGAATACTGGCGATATATTAAAGGTTGGGGTAAATGATAATGGGCAAATACCTCAAATTGGTGAATTTGCCCAACATGCAATGAATCCATTTACTGACACAGTCATGATTGCGGCAAGAAATTTCTGTTCCGATACAAAGCTGAATCTTGCAAGCTTAGGCATTGATACGAATGCTCCTCAGTCTACGGAAGCGCTTGAAATTGTCGGAGACGATTTAAAGGATGATATTCTTGCATGGCAAAAAGAGCTTGGTCAGCAATTAAAATATTTCATGATGACGCTTTATATGTACGACCAAAAAATTAGCGTTATTGATGAGAATATTAAAGAAAAATTTAATGCAATTCAGCCTGCTTGGTCGCCTATTTTCGAAGCCGACGTCAGTAAGTTTGGTGATGGACTCACAAAAATAGCGCAACAAGCTCCGGAGATTGTGAAAACACGTTCAATATGGCGATCTCTTGGGCTTACATCGGATGAGATAGATAAAGTAATATCGGCCTTAGATTAATCTAGTCGGTTTATGGTTATTTTTGTGATATAAGAGAGACAACGTTAACTTTTATCGGAGAAAAAGGAAATGGCAGAATTTTACATTAAAAATGATGAAGGCGAGTTTGTTGAAGCTGACGACAAAGTCGAAGAAAGATTTCGTGAGAAATCGGACAAGATTGTGTCTGAACGTCTAAACAAAGTACGCGAAAAAGAGACTGCGAAGATTCGCGAGGAAGTGGAGAGAGAAGTCAGAGAAAAGACGACTGATTCTATTAAATCCGAAGCTCGTAGTGAGGTAGAGAAAGAATACCAAGATCGCCTTGCAAAAGCCGAAGCCGAGACGAAAGAGCTCGACGTAAAACTTCGTCGAAAATCTATTGCCGCTGAGTATGGATTTAAGCCTGAAGCCGAGAAATATCTTGGAAATGGCTCAGATGAAGAAATGCGCAAAGAAGCCGACAACCTTAAAACAAGCTTTGCCAAAGATACTAGTTTTAACGCTCCAGATAAGCAAGCGAACAACGGTGAATCAAAAGCGAAAGCCTCTACTGGACTTGATATCATTTTGTAAACTGTCGACTATTATTAACAATTAAGATAAAGGAGCTATTATGGCTGTAACTGATCTTCATTCTCTCGATGTGTCTGAGGCACTCGATAGATTATTTACCAATGGCGCAGAATTGCGCGGTGCTGTCTTGTCACTTGTTCAAGATACCCCACAAATTAACGTTGGCGAAAACACACCTCTAGTAATTGCAGGACGTGCAAAAGGTGCTTTAGTCCACGAAGGCGGAGCTAAACCAGATAATGGTCGCGTAATCACACCACGTCCATTTACTACTGCTAAGCTTGTTTACTCGCAGAGAGTAACTGACGAGTTTATGGAATGGGCAGACAATAAGAAAATTGACTACGTTAGTCGTTTGATCAACAACTGGCTACGAAAATCTATGCCACGTGATCTCGATACTGTCGTTCTTCATGGACGCGATCCATACACGAATACTCTTGACACAGAGCTTTCAGATTATGTCACAAAGCCAGGTTCAAGCATTTACATTGAATCTACTGGTGACACCGCTTCTGACATTGACGCAGACTTTGGTACCGCTGTTGCTGACCTTGAAGGCCAAGATATCAATGGTATTGCTATTTCTAGCGATGCCGCACAGAAACTTGCTTCAGTCATGAACGGGAACGTTCAGAAATATACTGGACTTGGTGCGTTCGGTCTTACAGGCAACAACATGGCTGGCAAACTTGCTGCTTCTACTCCAGAAGTTGGCGCTATTAACAACACTAAATTTGTTATGGGCGACTGGAGCCAGTTGCTTCTTGGCTTTGCTGGTAACGCAGATTGGAAAGTCATCGAAAATGGTGATCCAGACAATACTGGTAAAGACCTCCAGGGCTACAACCAAGTTTGTATCCGTATGGAAATTAAGTTCGGCTTCCGCGTTCTTGATCCTGAAGCATTTGCTACGGTTCAGACACGTCCTGAAGAAAGCGAATCTTAACTAAAAGGGGAGTTATACTCCCCTTAGCACCTAAAATATTAAATAATTGAAAGGAACACATGAACGATAAGGATAATGTGACCATTGGTCGTCCAAAAGAGGGCGGAGCAATCTTTTTCGCTCCAGCTGGCACAGCTTTGCCAACAGACGCAACTTCTTCCCTTTCCGCAGCATTTACCTGTTTAGGATATGTCACGGAGGATGGTGTTACTGAATCTGTCGCCGAAGAAGGAGATGATATCCAGGCTTGGGGTCCAGAAGACGTTATGCATTCGCAGACATCTTATAGTAAAACATTGACTTTGAATCTTCTTGAGACTTCAAAGCCTGCCGTTTTGCAGTTTGTTTACGGAAAAGACAACGTTACTATCAATTTGGATGGTTCTCTGAAATGGCGCGATACTGGTAAAATCTTACCACGTGGCGTTTTTGTCGTAGAGACATTGCACAACAACGGAGGTGATACACCTCGCTATCACCGTAAAATTTATGGTGATTCTCAGTTCGTCGATCGCTCTGGCGACCATACTTATAACAACTCTGATCCACTAAGCTTCCCTGTGGTTGTCAAAGCTTATAAGTTTGCCGATCCAGCTGATGATGTCAAGACTTATAGTATTGATTTCATGAGCACAGCTTCTAGCGAATCTGAATCCTAGTCTAACAAAACCGGCTTATTTGATAAAGAGCCGGTTTTTTGATATTCTAGTCTTATCAAATACGCCACGCTTGCGGAGAATGCGGTTAATAATCTTAAGCCAAGAAAGGAAGCTATTATGGCTGATAAACAAACTAAAATCGAACTCTGGAGAGGCTATGAAGTCGCAGTCAATACGGATTTAATGGACGACTTCGACTTTGTCGCTGATTTAGATAAGGCAAGGCGGAACGAAGATATTTCCGAAATTATGACATTGTATTTTGCGCTCGTAGGCGGTGAGAAGACTTACGAAGATGCCAAAGCTTACCTAATTCATGAAACAGGGCATTTTTCTATCAAAGGTTTGTCTGACATGATAGATAAGATTGATAGCTGTTTCCCAAAAGCTGGCAATCGTGCGCAGAGGCGTTCCTGGAAAACTTCGAATTAATAGAGGCTGATTTTCAGCAGTATTATAATTTAGACGTTTCAAGAACACCTTTCCGTCGATACGCGCGATTATTGCTAAATTTGCCGGCTAGTTCTCGTTTTGTAAGAAAATATAGTCCTCTGGAAGATTGGAGCTGGGAAAAAGAAGTCCAATCGCAAATATTGCATGAGCTAGACCTTATATCATGCCAAATCTCAAATATGTTTAAGAAGAAAGGCAAAAAACCATCAAAACCGAATGATCTAATGCAACCTGAGTATGTGAAAAAAGCAAAGGAAAAGCTCAAAGAGAAAAAAGATGAACAGAGCAAATATTCTAAAGAAGAAATCGCACAAATAGAAGAGTTTTGGAAAAAACGCAATCCAAATGCAACATTTTTAGGAGATAGCAATGGTGAACAATAATTATACAGGTAGTGTCAAGTTTTTAATAAATATTAAGGGCGGAGAAGATATTCTAAAGCGTAATGATAAACTCCAGGCACTAGAACAGAACGCGATTCAGAAGATTAAGTCGCAGGTTGAGGCAGGGTTTTTACAACAATTTGGTTTTGCAGGCAAGTTCGAGGTTTCCGCTTTTATGACAAATCGTCTTTGTTTCCAGGTGCATGGTGCGGATTCGAAAACAAAGGCAACGCTCGCTAAGAATCCAAAATGGATAGAACAATACGCTCATAGTATTACTATTTAAAGAAATATTTAATCTTTTCAAATAATAGACCGCTTTTAGGCAATTCCGGCAATTTTTCTGCTTTTTCTTTTGCGGATTTTAAGCTTTTTCTAGAAAAATAAAGCAGTATTTTATAATCTCCAGTATCGTTTACTGGGTCTTCTCTCATCATTTTTCCCATGGCAGTAACATCTCCGTGTTTAAGGATATCTAGAAGGGATTCGACAACTAGTTGTCTTTTTTTATTATTACTGAATTCGCCAATATACCCCAGCCAGTTAGCTTGCGTTGTTTCTCTATTTCCGAGATAATTCACATTCACGAATGGTTCATCAGGCCATCCGCGAAACTTTTGGAATTCGCATGGGGGTGTAACCTGAAATTTTATGCTTTTACCTCTTGAGTCCCAGTATAGCTCTTCTAGCTTATCTTGAGCATAACCAAACCCGTTTACAGCTATACAAACATTTCTTCCCCATTCTATTTCAAATAATGGTCTATTCATTTTTGTCCTTTTTGTTTTGATGTGTTCTATTACCATTATACCAAATTATGATATAATTAAATCAACAAAATGACGCCACGCTTGCGGTAAATGCGGATAATCGCACGAAAGGCAAGTATGGCATCAAACTCTCTTGGTACAGCATGGATCCAGATAAAACCATCACTTAATGGCGTTTCAAACGATATCAAGAAGGAATTGCAAGGCGCTACCGTTTATGGAACATCTACAATAGCCTCGCAATTTAAAACAGTTTTTTCTGGTTTAGGAAAAAATATCTATAATGAATTTTCTGGAGCATTTCATAAGGTTGCGGCTACAACAAAAGGCATTTTTACAACTGGAATTGGCACCGGAATTGGATTATTAACCACTCAGATTAGCAGTGCAGTTTCTAGGATCGACACACTAAATAATGCGCCTCGCGTGTTTGAGGCGATGGGATATTCCATTGACAGCGTTAATAATTCCATGAATTTTTTGAATGATTATCTCGATGGACTGCCAACAACACTTGATGGAGCTGTTCGTAATGTTCAGAATCTAGCGGCATCATTTGGCGGATTAGACAATGGTACAAAATACTTTAAAGCACTAAATGATGCTGGTTTAGCATTTGGTGCGTCTTCAGAAATGATTGACAATGCAATTATGCAATTATCGCAGACCAGCCTTGATGGGCCACTTGATGCTCAAACCTG
This sequence comes from Candidatus Nanosyncoccus sp., assembly GCA_045597305.1. Lineage (GTDB taxonomy): Bacteria > Patescibacteriota > Saccharimonadia > Saccharimonadales > Saccharimonadaceae > Nanosyncoccus. The sequence continues at coordinate 48,573 of JAZLJF010000022.1, forward strand.
GAACTCACTCAGGAACTCTGGTTTCGAGCCAGTATTTAGCGCACTGGCTCAGCAGGCCGGAATGACTGTCGGTGAGCTTAAAAAAGACTTTAGCGCAGATGGAACAAAAACCGTTCAGGACTTCTTGAATAGTTTGGTAGAACTAGACGAAAAGGGTAGCGGCAGCATGAAATCGTTAGAGGAAATGGCTAGAGCCAACACCGATGGTATCGCAACCTCATGGAAGAACGCAAAGACAGCTATCACTCGCGGTGTTGCTGATATCATTAAATCTGTTCCGAATCTATCATCCTCATTAGTTACGGCCGGTAAATCTATTGAAGAAGTTCTCAAAGGCAATCTAGGATTCGATGAGGCATCAGAGAATATTAAGACCGCCTTGCAGAATATTTTGGGTGCTATCGGCGAGACTTTGCAGAAAATCATTCCTTTGGTTTCGACTGTTTTGCCGGATATCGTATCGGGAATAGTGGACGGAATTGTAAACTTCTTGAGCAATCAAGAGGCTGTTTCAAAGGTAATTGACGGATTTGTCAGATTATTCACGGCTGTTGCAGTTGGAGCGGTCAAGATTGTAAATGCTATCATTCCACTAATCCCTCAGATTATCAAAACATTTGCCGAGGAGATAGGCAAAGAGGAGAACCGAGGATATATTATCGAGGCATTTGGATTACTTTTCGGTGTTTCCGTATTCAAAACAATTGCCGGGAATTTGGGCAAAATCCTAAAAAATACGATTGGGTCTAAAATAAATGACTTTTTCAAGACCGATATTGCGAAGAAAGGCTCCAAAGAGGGTGTTACTGCGATCGAAACGCTCGGCAATAAATTATCAAGCGCTATAAAGGGGATTTCTACGCCACTCAAGACCGCGATTACAGAATTAGGGGGTATTTTGAACTCGACCATTACTGCGATAATGGAGCCGATAAAGACTGTATTTAAGGGCGCCGGAGAAGCATTGGCAGGATTCTTTACAGCCCTTGCGGATCCTGCTATTGCCGTTGGTGCAGCTATGTTTACGGTTGCGGCTGCGGCTATCGCAGCTTCTATATTGCTAATTGGCGGAGCAATAGCAGTAGTAACGCCGGCTTTGAGAGAACTATTTAACGATATAATTATGCCTATTGCTGACTTTATTGTTAGCACTGTCTTGACACTTATAGACACGCTGACGGCAAGTATTGTTTTATTGACGAATGACGCAATTATTCCACTGGGAACATTTTTAAGGGATACATTCATCGCTGTAATACAGACAGTAGAATCAGTCATTAATAGCCTCACTAATGGTGCTATTATCCCTCTTATGGAAACTCTTTCTGGTGCTTTTACAGAAGTCATGCGCACAGTATCAGATATGCTCACAAATGTCATTGGGGTCGCGCTAACCGGCGTAAAAGATATCGCCATAGCTGTTGGCGGAGCTTTTGAATCAATGGGCAATGCTATTAGAAATGTGATTGATGGAGTAACAGGGATAATAAAAGCTTTTGGAGCAATTATTGAGGGCATAGCAGATGCAGTTGTCGCTATTATAGCGATCGCGAATAACAGGAATATATCTTATGGCCCAGGGTATGCTTACGTTTGGGGAGCCGCAACAGGTGGCATGGTTGGAGGTGATGGCACTCAATTTAGTGATTCGAATTTATTTGCTTTGAGCAAAGGTGAATATGTTATTCGAGCTTCGGCGGCTCGACAGATTGGATACGATAATCTTGATCAAATGAACGAAACTGGGGCCGTTGGAGCTGGTGAAGTAAACAATAATTTTGTGATTAATGGCTACAACAAGGATCCAAACGAGTTAGCTGATATTATCAGCAGAAAAATCGCCCTTAAAACTAGAGGAGTTTACTAATGGAAGATTTATTTTATATAAAAAAGTTTATCAGAGATGACGGAGCACAGCTTGAATTTGATAAAAATGAGCTTTATTTAGATATTGATAATACCTTGTTAATTCGTCCAGATCCAGAAACTACGGCAATAAATTACACAGAGGCTAATGGCGCAGAGATGATACGCCAGCAGACACATACGTCGATCCAAAATATTAATGGGCTGATTATTCCAAATAATACGCCATACTGGTCTTTAGTGACTAGGCTGACTTCTTTTTTCCAAATAAACCACACGTTTAAAATCATATATATCGAGAAGAGCGGTAATATGTTTTCAGTTGACGGAGCTTGGATTTCGTCAGCTCTGCAAGTTCCACCACAATCTAAAGAAGATTATTCTCGATGGACAATTTCTTTTGAGATTGGGCGAGAATCTTGGCGCGAATACGCGGAGGATTCCGAGGGGAAAGAGATCTATGCGAACAGCGTAAAACTACCACTCATCTCAGCTTCTTCTGGCGGAGAAAAGTGGGACAACGTCGGTCTTGTTTCGGACGAAATTGGCGAATTATGGAGCGGCGGCGAAGGTGGTGTGCAAGAAATATTTATTGATTCTACACAAATGATTTATCCAATTTGGACAGTAGAGGGGGAATGCATAAATCCAACCATCCAAAATAATACAACTGATACCATCGCTCAATATAATGGCACTGTTGCTAGTGGGCAAACTCTTGTTGTAGATTTTGAAACTGGAGAGGCTAGGCTTGATGGTGCTTTGGTAACAAGAAATATCACTGGGATGGTTTCGTTTAAGCCAGGCTTGAACCAGGTTGGATTCAATAGTGATGGAGGTGCGACATCGGAGAGTTTGATCGAATGGAATAATACGATAGGATAGACATGAGCAAAAGACTTCTACTATATTTAGGAGATACACTAATTGGCGACATAAATAAGTTTGCTAAAAATAGGCATCTAGTTGAAACGCTTAAAAGTGAGTCAGAGAACCCGTCTGCCGATACATTTACGTTCGACATTAATTGGAAAGTATTTCAGGAATTTATTAAAATCTATTTTGATGATGACCCTGTAAGCTTTTTGAGAGTAGGTAAAACGCGCGTAGTGTTCGAGATTGATGGATTTGTGCGTTTCGCAGGTTGGATGGCTTCTAGGCCTGCTAGAAGCGGTTTGGGAGCCAGTCAAACACTCAGCTTAACATTCTATGAGTATTTTGCCAGATTATCAGGCGACTTGGTGTGTAGCTCATCAAATCCTAATTCAGCTATGAGAGAGTTTACAGACAGGCCAGCGCATTTGTTTGTAAAAGATTTAATTTCCGAATATATAAGCCGGGCTTCTAGCGCAGGTGAAACATTAAATTGGAGCTACGGCACCGTTGATGTTCTTGGTAATAAGACGAAAACTTATAAAGATTTCCAGACTGTGGCAAAGGCGCTTTGCGACGCAATGAACAACGTTACCGGAGCAGGAAAGTTTGACGTTGTATTTAGAACTGACCCAGAGGATTATACGCACCAATATATAGACATACTAAAAACTCGCGGAACAAATAAAAACATCATAATTCAATATCCTTCTGATGGCGTGTATAAACTCTGGGCCTCTGATTATTCTGTCGAGGAAACAAACCAATATGCTTCTAGTATTTTAGTTGCCGGTAACGGACAAGTAGGTGACGAAGATAATGGCGAGCAAACAGCGGCGCTTGGAGTCGCTTCTGACCCTAGTTTCGTGCAAGACTATTGTTATTGGAGAACGTATGAAACAGCTTCAAATCTGTTTTCACAAGACGCAGTCAATGATTATGCTGTCACAAGACTTGGACAGCTAGGATTTAATATAGAAACACCGCAAATAAGGCTTGTTGGCAGACCTATCGCTTGGGGTGAAACTTCCAATATGGATAATGGTCTAGCAGTCGGCGATACATTTTATTTTAAGGAGACAACCGATGACGGTTCAGACCATTCCGGCTTTTATCGAATCATTGGTATGGATACTACATGGGATGACAATGGAGTGGACTCGGTCACTCCAACTCTTATGGAGGTAGAGGAATGATTTCCAGTATAGAGACTTGGTTTGTCAGACTTAAAAATGAGCTAAGAGCTTTAAAGACTTCTTTTAAATACTCGTTTTCTAGTGTTCTAATGCCTGAGAATGTTCCGACAACGAGCTGGTCTGGCACTATAAACTTCTCTGGAGGCACTGCTGAAGCGCTTGCTAGATTCAAGGTTAGGTTTACAAGAGACGACAACATCGTAAAAACTCCATTCGTTGACTTTGCTCAGACCGTCACATTCAACCCATCTTATCCTCAATACAGCGAGATGTATCAAAGAGTCAGAATGACCGGTGATGATATAAATTACACTGATAATGAATTATTTAGAGGGTACGTAGCAGATGTTGGATCAAATTATGTTGATTATTATATCGATATAACAACGCTTACATCTGGGACATATATCGGCCTGTCTAGTGTAGATATAGCTATTAATGTTGAGGCTATTAGTCTTGTAAGAGGCTCAATAAGTATAGAGAGGATAATATAAATGGATGTAGGAACTGAAAACAATATTATCAAGCTAGAAAATGAGGTAGAGGCGCAAAAGACTGCTTTTGAAAGGCAGTCAAGCCAGCTGCCAGTATTCACAAAAACTATTCAATTTACAACAGAAGAAAACAGCGTTACACTTACACCGATTGATTATCCTGATCAGCCATTTACGACTCAAGGCAATGAGCGTGTTGTAGTGACGTTTGCTACCGAATCAGGGTCTAATACTTTGGCTACTCTAGAAGTTAGGTCTGACAATGAATCTCAATCAGATTTTACCATTACACGCATCCATTATGCCGGTGGAGCAAGATGGATAGTGTCTGCGACCCCACGTTATGACCAATCATTTAATAGGATAGACACACATTACACATTTACAGTTCATTCGGTTATCGATGGTACTCTTGAGGCAAAAATGATATGGGAATAAATATTCAAATTAGGCTCAAAACAATAGAGGATAAGCTTAAAGCTATGAAGGCCTGTTACAATACCGCTGGATCATTGGTCAGGATGTATGTCGAAAAAAGTCAGGTCTTTATCGTAGGCGGTAGCTCGTCGATTCACAATGCAACATTCAAATTTGTTCCTAGTTTTAATCAAGGTCAACCAAACATGGTGAACCTTTTCCCTGTCATAAAAGTTTCAGGCAATTATACAAAATTCCAGCCGTTTGTTCAGGAGCCACAAGATGGAACCGGAGATATAATAATCACTATATATAACGTCGTAAACACAGATACAATACAAATAATTGCATCCGGCACGACTCCTGGCACATTTACTAGAATTTCCTAGATGTGATATAATTATTCCAAGAATACGCCACGCTTGCGGAGAATGCGGAGAAGTAACTAATTCTCTAAAAGTGAGGCCTTATGTATAAAAAGAGCAAAGAAATAAATAGCGATAAACGCTATTATTGTTGCTACCTCAGCATTTTGAATAGGGGGTCAAAATGGTAGCGAATTATAAAATTGAAATGCCTCGCGGCGACTCAAGGGCGTTTAAATTTCAGCGCAAATATAAAGACGACAATGGAAATATTCAGCCGGTAAAACAGAAAGCCGATGAAGTGTTTTTTACTGTGAAGAAAAGTTATCGTGATCAGGAGTTTCTTCTTCAGAAAAAGCTTTCCGATATGTCATTTGACACGGATTATTTTTACCATTTCGTAATTGACCCAGAAGATACAAATAATATAAATTTTGGCACTTATGTTTATGATATTGAGGTAATCCAGGATGGACATAAATTTACCATTTCAAGTGGAAATTTTGTTTTAAGTTATGAATGTACGTGGGCATCAAATGAAGGAGGAGATAATGACTAATCCAGATAATATTGTAAGAACAAGAGCGAGAAACGGAGGTAGAGCAAGCGTTTACGAAGCTAATGGCTGGGCGCAAGCTTTTTCAGTAGGGCTACTTGACGGAAGTGGAGTGATACAAAATACTTCTCCGGATATGAATGTCTTAGTAGGAGGTTCTACGACAAAACCTGACGTAGTTTTGGCAAGTAATCCTGCAGGATATAAAGTAGCGCTCGACATTGTAGGACAACAAGCCATAGCACTCACAGCACCGGCCAGTAATTCAAGAATCTCGTCGATCGTTGCATATACTGATGATTTATCTTTGGCGACTTCAGAAGATAATATAACAGGGTCACCGTCGTCATGTGGTCTTATAGTGGTGAATGGCACAGCGGCAAGCTCTCCAAGCGCGCCTGATGACGCGACCATTCGTTCAGCAATTACCGCTGATGGTGCGACAGGGTCGCAAGCTTCTTATTGTGTGATTGCAAATATTAAGATATCTAGCTCTACTACGGCCATAACAAGTTCATTAATCACGAATAATCATTCCTTTGTTAATAGCTCTATGATATCCAATGGATCTATTACAAATGAAAAAGTTGCTTCTGGGATATCTTCCTTGAAACTAAGTGTATCAACGCAGAATGTATCAATTTCTTTTCATATGCCTAACGTGTTAACGTATCCTGTAACAGCTAAACTGATAAAAATTGGTAACATAGGTATTCTGACTTACACTGGTGTTACTGGTTTCTCTGTTGGGCCTGGTACGCAAAACATTCAAGTCACTACTGGAAATGTAGGATTCGTGGATGTTTTAGGAGGTTCACTGGTTTATAGCCAAAATTCAGCTCCTGGTTGCACAATGCACTATACCAGATTCTATGACAACCTAGTAGACGCTTATGTGGATGTAACCGCTAATGACGGAATCGAAGCCTCGCTAATAATAATCGGTACATTAAGCTAAAGAAAGGAACAATATGAAAAAACAACTCAAAGAGCAATTAAAAAAATATATACCTATGGTTGTAGGTTTTATAGTAGCGATATTTGCTACAATCTTTGGTATAAATGTTATTTTTACGCAGACGCCAGATGGTGGTTTTAGGCTAGAAGTAGGCACAAGCATTGAGTACGCTGAAAACTCTGTTCCAACAATTATTGAAACGAGTGACGGCCAAATAGAAATTACGGACGAGCCTGCAACAGTAGATTTTGTCGATTCAGGAAAGGTTGAAGAATGTCCAGAGGAATCGATGGAATGCGCAAAAGGAGCGAATATTCCGCCAATGGACATATCTACTCCAGAATCAGTATATAATTCAGTCTATGGTCAGTGTATAGATTTTGACGGAGCTTATGGAAGCCAATGTTTCGATCTAATGGCTTATTTTCATTATCTATATACAGGAAGATGGCTGTCAGCTAATGGAACAGGCGCAGCCTACGGTATATGGGATGCCAGAGATTACAACAATCAAGGCAACGAATATGAGCTTATCTATGATGCAAGCCAATTACAAGCAGGTGACTGGGTAATCTTCCATAACGGCTACTACGGCCATGTCGGAATGGCGTTAGGTGGCTATAACAATGGCTATGTAGCGCTTCTAGGCACAAATCAAGGCGGTGCAGGCTGTGCAGGCGGAGGAGCAGTTGCAAATGTAATCAATATGAATTTAGCGAGCTTCTCAGGAGCTTTCAGGCCTAAAATGTGGGTACAGCCGGAGCCAACGCCACAGCCTACTACAAACGTGTATAAATTAGGTGACACTTTTGGACAATATTTGCTTGATAATGGATTCGCAGACGCAGAGACGCTTTGGAGTGAAGACATATGGTTTTATAACGAGCAGCTTTACAAACAAGGCATACTCGATTACAGAGATGGGAAATATTGGAACAATATTCCTGTTGGGACTGAAATTAATTTAGTAAAAAGGTAGGGGTACAAAATGAGTGAAATTCCAATACAAGTAGAAAATGAGCCAATTTCTTTTGGCGGCGGTGGTGCAGTCAATAGTGTTAATGGCATGACAGGGGATGTCGTTCTTGATATCCCATCAAAAACATCTGAGCTGGCAAATGATAATAACTTCCAAACAGGAACTCAAGTTATCCAAGCCGTAGGGCAAGAAACAACAGCTCGTGAGGCTGCAAATACGGAAATTCATAATGAAATAGATGTCATAAATGGTAAAATTCCTGCCCAAGCTACCCGTGCAAACCAGTTGGCTGACAAAAACTTTGTAAACAGTTCAATCTCTACTAATACGGCCTACTATATTTCCAATAATGGACAGCCGTTTCAGTCTTTGGCAGAGCTAGAAGCATACTCAGGTGTTTTAACAAATAATGACTATGCTTTTGTAGTAGGGGTTGATTCGGAAGGAAACACGACATACACTCGTTATAAGTATAGTTCAGCTACTCAAGAGTGGGCGCAGGAATACATATTAAATAACTCTAGTTTTACTGCGGATCAATGGGCTGCAATCACGTCCGGAATTACGTCAGGGCTTGTAGAAAAATTAAAAGGCATCGAAGATGGTGCAGAGGTAAATGTTCAATCTGACTGGGATGAAGACGACACAACTGCTCCAGAATATATCAAAAATAAACCGACACCTCCTGCCGATTTCGTAGGCACAGATGGACAGACAGCAGGTACACATGGTCTAGTGCCAGCACCAGCCGCCACCGACGCTGGTAAATACCTAAAAGCTGATGGTACTTGGGATAGCGTACAAGCTGGGCCTACTGTTGTCCAGACTATTGGCACAAGTACAACTGATGTAATGAGCCAAAATGCTGTGAGGAATATGATTTATCAGCCTAATACATCGAGCGTTCCTCTTAGGGCAATTCAAATTGGCGATGGCACACACTATGGCGGCACAGTTACTAACGGGACGCCAGTAGCAATAGGCTATAATGCGGCAGTTGCAGTCAGTGGAGGCAATACAGGCAGTGGTGTTGCTATCGGTGGTAACACCCAATCAAGTCATAATTATGCTGTCGCATTAGGCTATGGGTCAGTAACTGGAAGAATTAACGAATTATCCGTAGGTGGTGGCAATTCTCTCTCACCTATTGGTGGCGTTAGAGGAAGATATATTGCTAATGTTCTAGACCCTCAGTTAGCCCATGATGCGGCTACGAAGAACTATGTAGATAATTTTTATCCAGTCGGAACGGTCTATACATCCACCTCTGCTACGGCTCCAACCTTTGCAGGTGGCACTTGGACAGAGATTGGTACACAGGAGATTGGGTCAAAGACAGTTCATTATTATGAAAGGACTGCATAATGTCAAATGAGGTCGTAATCGCTCTTATCGGGTTCGCGAGTGCGGTTGTAGGCGCTATATTTGGATATCTTGGCAATAATAAAAAACAAGCTGTGATAAATGCACAAAGGGAGCAAGAGCAGACGGATAGATTTGCAAAAATAGAACGATGGATGTCAGTTGTTGATAAAAAATTAGACCAGCACAACGGATACGCAGAAAAATTTGCAGCTTCAAGTAAAGATATCGCATTAATCCAAAAAGATATTGAATACTTGAAGAAAAAATAAGAAAGATCCCCATAAAATGATGGGGATCTTTTTTTAGATGATACAAACGCCATGCGTAGCAGTCGAGTTGAGAGTGTCAGTTATTTTGGCTATTGTCAATTCTTCTTCTCGCGAAGTTTCGCAATCCTGCGGTTCATACGCTATACCCACTCTTAAACCTTGAACTTCCACGCTAATATTATGGATACTGGCTAGTTTACCGAGAAACAATGTCATTTCTATTTCGTCACGACATTCAGCTGTTGCAATAAGCATGCTACCACCTCCTTAAAGTGCAAATGTACATATGGTTACATTTCATTATATTATAATTTTTATCAGAAAAGTGGGCAATAGATGTTGACATTTTTAATTGCATGGGATATAATCAAATTGTTGAAATTCGAATTAATGACCCCGGTCACAATGATGTGGCTTGGGGTACATTGTTTTTCAAACTATGCCACCCTAAATAATAAATAGATTGTGGATTATTTTACAATCGGAAGTATTCCATAATCATAAATCTATCGGAAATAACAGACGATTGGTGTTGTTTTTGATGGCTAATTAATTGGAGGTTTTTATGGTGGTGAGAGAGCGACTATTAGGTGAAATTGCTAAAGAAAGGTATAGTTCTTCATATGATCATATGAATTCATATGAAGAATCTCTTAAAAGAGATTCATATGAGTCATATGAGTCATATGATCATATGAGTAAAGCTAAAACTGCTAAAACAGATTATATAGCTAATAGGTTAGTTAAAGAGTATAATGCTCCACGGTCTAGAATGTTTTTCCTTAAGTGTGCATGGAATTTGTCTGAAAATGAAATTTGGGCTGCCGTGGAAAACTCAAGGAGACCGGGGATAAAAAACCCAATCGGATATTTTTTAGTTTTTTGCCGAAATGCTTTGAAAAATATAGAATAAAATCTCTCCTCCACCTTTTACTAAATAAGGGGTGGAAAGGAGATAAAATGAAACTATCTGAGGCATTTGAATCATATGAAAACCAGAAGATAATAGCACGTAATTTATCAATGAAAACTTTAGAGGGCTACAAAAATACTTGTAGCTCTTTTTGCTCTTATTTCGGGAACATTAAAATCAGTAAAATAAAACCAGATGAAATTCGGCGGTATTATTGTGATAAGCTAGAAGACCACGCATCTGATACGATTAGAGGCCAGATTATTCAGCTTAGAGCTGTTATTAAATTTTGCCACGATAAAGGAGAAAAAACTTGCGATCCTACTTGTATTACCATCCCAAAACGTGAGAAGAAAAGTCCGAAATGGCTTAATAGGCAAGAGATAGAAAAGTTTATTGAGGTCGTAGCTATACCGAAGCGTGGCTACACGAAGGAAAACCGGGCTAGAAATGTTCTACTCTGTTCGCTTTTATTCTGTACTGGCGCTAGAATAAGTGAAGTAGTTGCATTAGATAGAGATTCTATTAAGAATAGAGAGTTTATTGCTGTTGGTAAAAGTAAAGAGCCTAGAGTTTGTTATATTAGCCCAGAAGTTGAACAAATGTTAGCTGATTATTTAGAGATTCGGACTGATAACAATCCAGCCTTATTTATTAATAACCAGGGTAATAGGATGACACAGCAATCAGCGCGTGAGGTCTTTAGGAGGGCCTGTAAGCAGTCTGAATTCTCCGGGATACATCCACATACCTTTCGACACTCATTTGCGACATACGCGTTGTCTGAGGGCGTAGGAATACGTGAAGTAGGCGAACTACTCGGCCACCAAAATCTAGATACAACAAAAATTTACACGCACCTTACAAATCCACAGCTAAAGCTGATTCACGCAAAACTAATGGCTTAAAGTGCTAAAATACTATTGATTTAATTCAGGCTCCATGCTACTATGAGAGTAGATTATCCGATCGTTTTAAATTTATAGAAACCGATAACATAATAAGTTATGTGCGAACGCAAGCCAGTCGCTTAGAGCGCTTCCTTGCCAAGGAAGAGGTCGAGAGTTAGAGTCTCTTCATTCGCACCATTTTCGTAATGTAGAAAGTCAGGCTTATTAGCCTGATTTTTTATTGGTTCTATCGAGGTC
>JAZLJF010000023.1:0-11045 GCA_045597305.1 Candidatus Nanosyncoccus sp.
TGAACGAACCCGAATAAGGTGATAAATCCACGGACGAGTACGGTACTGTAATACCGGCGCAGTCCGACTGGATTTATTACTGAAATTCGGACGTGAGTTCAGTTGCGAACAAAATTAGCGAATGTCCAGCCAGCCATTGAATTAATTTTATTTTTTATAGTGATCGTATAGATTTTCTTGGATCATCTGATGACCGATTTTGTTGGCAGCCTTCACAATGTCGTTAATGTCATCTGTTATTTTATAGATATTAAGGTCTGATGTCTTGATCATTTTTTCAGACAGGAGTTTATTTTGGAAAAATTTGTCTAACGATTTCCAGTATGATTTACCGAATAGAAAGACGGGCATACGTGGCATTTTTCCTTCTTGCATTAGACAGAGAATCTCAGTAAGCTCATCAAGTGTCCCAAACCCACCTGGGAAATAGACGTAAACTTTGGATGCCATCGAGAGCATTACTTTGCGAGCGAAGAAATAACGAAATTCCATCACGTCGGTGAGATATGGATTTGCGAATTGTTCATGTTCAAGCAGAATATTTAAACCGATTGATCGCCCACCGTATTCGAACGCTCCTCTGTTCACGGCTTCCATTATGCCTGGACCACCACCAGTAATTACTGGATGACCATTTTGTGCTAATAGAGCACCCAGTTCTCTTGCTTTTTCATAGTATTTATTGCCTTCTCGAACACGTGCCGAACCAAATGCTGTTACACCTTGTGGAAAAGTACGCAGAAGATTTAATCCCCTTCCGAGGTCATAGGTATACGCTAAAGCCCGTTCCATATCCTCAGGTTGAATCTGGTCTTTTATCTTTCGTAATCGTTTTATTATTTCTTCGTCGCTAACATTCTCGACTGAAGCCATATCTTCTTCGTTCATTATCACTCCTTAATTTCCTGTATTGGCATTTGATGCAATTCTTCTCCACCATACAATAATCCATCTTTCGCACCCAATCTTGCTACTACGGAAGTAGAGTTCGCCGATGCAAAGATTAAAGATTGCCGGAAAGATTTTCCTGCAGCTAAATGTGCCAGGAAACCAGAGCCAAATGCATCACCTGCTCCAGTCGTATCTTTTACTGCGCAATCCTCATATATACTAAATCTATAGGTCTTCTCGCCGTTTGCTGCGATCGCGCCCATTCCTCCATCTGTAATAATAGCCGTCTGCACCAAATTTCCCAACCGTGACACCAACTCTGTCAGCACTATTCCTGGTACAATTTTTTGCGCTTCGACCTTATTAACCAATAATACGTCAACATATTTCAATAGATTTGTCAATTCCGTCTTTTGTTCCAACTCAGGAGTACCTGGATTAAACATGATTTTGCAACCTATTTTATGCGCTTTCTTGAAAAAACGCCTCAATGTTTCCATATCACCACGCAATGTAGTCACATAGAGCCAATCCGGCTTTAGTTCGTCTAGTTCATTTTCATCTAAATTGTCATATTTCGAAGATGCTCCTCTGTGCGTCAGAATCGTTCTTTCTCCACTGTGCGTATCTAATAAAATTACCGAACACCCTGTACTTTTCTTCGGCGCAAATCTAATATGTCTAGTATCGACTCTTTCTTTTTGTAGACAAGTGATTACTGCATCGCCTGCGGCATCATGTCCAATATTGCCAAAATATATACTTTCGTGGCCATGACGAGCAAATTCGACCGCTGCATTAGTACCACCACCACCAACTTGATATGAAAGTTTATCAATATCAACCTTCGTGCCAATTAAAAGGTCACCGAAGACTGATTTCTTTTCCCTCATCGAAAAACTATACACATCTGACGCATGAAAATCATCCCTGTCAATAAGATAAAGATCCTGCAACGCCGATCCTAGAGATACAATTCTCGCCATTATATTACGACCCCTCTCTTGTCAGGTTCCGCAGACAACGCATCAAACATTGCTTTCGGATCTTGCGCTGTTGCAAGGGCTGAACCAACATTAATCACATCAACACCCGCTTTCGCAATAGCTCGCACAGTTTTCAGATTCGCACCTCCATCCCATCCAATTTCACAATTTGGATTGATGTCTTTGATGAGCTGTATTTTTTCCGTCTGGAGTATATCTGCCTGGCTACCCTGAATACCAATCTCGCCAGCAAAAACCTGAACATGATCTGCCGCCATGATAAATTCTTTATAATTCATCGGATAAGTCGGTTTCATTAAGGCTACACCCGCTTTTATTCCCGCATCATGAAGTTGGTCAAACATCGGCAATAGATTTTCACCAGTTTCAGCATGAAAAATTACAAGATTTGGTTTCAATTTCAACAAAATTGGCATATGTTCAGACGGACGAACTACCATCATATGAATGTCGGTTTCCCATCCTTGTGGCCACCATACATTATCGACTGGAATAGTTTTATTTGGAGCAAAAGTGCCATCCGCAATATCAATTTGAACCCGCTTCGCAAAACTTTGGTATATAGCAATTATTTGCTTATACTGGTCAGGGTTATTCGTTAGGATAGTTGGTACAATAATTGGGCTCATTTTTTCTCCATTAATCATCTAATTTTTTAATTCGGCGACAATGTCTTTCTTCGCCTGAAAACTCAGTCTGAAGAAATACGTCTACGATTTTTTTGATTTCATTTTCATTCACATAATCCGCAGAAAGACATAGGACGTTCGCATTATTGTGTTCTCGACCGATTTTTGCCATCTCCTCATTATAGGCTAATATTGCTCGAACATTCTTAAAACGATTCGCCTGTATTGCCATTCCGTGTGCCGATCCGCAAACCAAGATCCCCCTCGAAGGATCCCCTTTCAGAGCAGATTCTTGAACAGAGCTTGCAACCTTTTTTGCATAATCATTATAATCATCATCTGGATCAAATTGGTCTGGCCCAAGATCAACAGCCTCAAATCCCCATTCTTTTAAAATAGGAATAAGGGTACCTTTCAGCTTGAAACCTCTATGGTCTGATCCGATGAATATCCGCATTGTTCAGTTTTCCTCACTATTTTCTTCATTTCCAGAAATAGAAGCATCAGACTCATCCGAAACATTCTCGTTCTTAGTCTCAGCATTTTGACGACAAAAGTCAGCCGTAAGCTCGACTAGTCTGTTACTGTATCCCCACTCATTATCATACCAAGCGACAACTTTGACTAAATTGCCACCGACAACATCAGTCAAAGACAAATCAACTATAGCCGAATGAGAATTGCCTCTATAATCAATGGAAACCAACTCCTCTTCTGATACACCTAGAATCCCCTCGTAATAAGGCTCATTTGACGCCTGACGGAAGGCATCATTAATTTCTTCTTTCGTGACATCCCGCTTCAAGACAACTGTGATATCACTCAATGATACTACTGGTGTCGGAACACGAACAGAAAGACCATTGAATTTTCCTTCGAGAGAAGGGATTGTAAGCGCGGCAGCCTTCGAAGCACCAGTTGTAGTCGGAACAATATTCTCAGCAGCCGCTCTAGCCTCGCGCAAATCCTTCGCAGGGGCATCTTGCAACTTCTGCGACGCAGTATAGGAGTGAACTGTTGTCATCATTGCTTTTTCAATGCCGAATGTATCCTCAAGAACTTTCATTACTGGGGCGATACAGTTCGTAGTACATGATGCATTTGAGATAATTTCGTCGTCCGGACTTAAAATGTCTTCATTTACACCTAAGACTACTGTCTTCGCACCTTCGCCTTTTGCTGGGGCTGATAGTACTACCTTCTTCGCACCAGCATCAATGTGTGCGCGTGCTTTTGCTGGGTCAGTGAAGAAGCCAGTCGATTCAATGACTACATCAACATTCATATCTTTCCATGGAAGATTTGCAGGATCTTTTTCTGACAAAATGCGAATTTTCTTGCCTTTGACGATGATATTTTCTTCATCGAAACTCACCTCGTGTGCGTATGTCCCGTACGACGAGTCGTGTTTCAAAAGATGCGCCAAAGTCTTCGTATCTGTAAGATCATTAATCGCAACAATTTCCATATCTGGACGCTCAAAAGCAATCTTGAATGAGTTTCGTCCAATTCGACCAAAACCATTGATAGCCAGCCTAATCATTTTTCCTCCTAATAATATACTTTTAATTAATTATAGCATAAGCCTGTTTTTTAGCATAATTTCTTTCATCTCTTGTTTTTTGTATTTATTATGCTATAATAAAAAAACGGCAATCATGCCTAACACCCAGCTAAAGGGAAGCTGGAGAATGAAAGGGGGAAGTTCTTTATGAGAAAAGACTTCGATAAAAAAAGTCACGATGTAGTATCTACTGCGATTGGAGATGTCAAAGACAATGAAGCTTATAATTGTCTTCTTGGCACTGTGGTCGCTACCGCAATTCTAGGAAAAATTCCTAGCCGCAAAGATTGTGCATGCCTTCTAGGAACGTGTAAAACAATGTATTCTAGACTATTGAAAGACGCTATAAAATATTCCTGGGATCATGGGAATCTGAAAAACTGGTATGCCAGCTATTCTTCTAGTTGCCCGTCAGTAAATGCCGTCATTTATTCATTAGCTGCAAATCTAATTTCGCAAGGATATTACATATTTGACGATCAAGAACCATTTGTTCACAAAAAGGTACGAAGAATGTTAAATCGTTATTTTCGTCCACAAGCGATTCAGACACTTGGTACGTTCAAAGGCTATCAGATAACACTTGAATACCTATGCTGGTCTGCAAATTATCCGAATATGACGGATTTTAGCCATTTCGTAAAATATCGTTTCGATGACTCTCCATCAAAAGCCCAGGAGTTTTGCAATCTTGTCTCTTTCTTTCCAGGAGCAGAGCTCATTTCTAGGTCATCCGTTACGAAGCTTGAAAAATATCAAGATGTAATTCATAGATTGCGAGTAGAACTCCAGGCGATGTAGTAACAAATCAAAGTCCAATCAAAATACCCCGAGTAAATGCTCGGGGTTATTTTTTCAAGAATTGAATTATTGTCTTGCAAAGTGTGCAAATGCACGGTTTGCTTCTGCCATACGGTGACAATCTTCTTTCTTCTTAAATGCTGTACCGGTTTCATTGTAGGCATCGACAATTTCTGCCTCAAGACGTTTCGCATAAGGCATACCAGAACGCGCACGAGCTGCCTGCACTAGCCATGAGAATGCAAAATGCTGCTGGCGATGTCCAGAAATTGGGAATGGAATCTGATAGTTTGCACCACCGACACGGCGAGATTTCACCTCGAAATCTGGAGATACATTTGCGAGAGCTTTTTCAAAAACTTCGACTGGATCTTCTGATTTTAGCTTCTTTGCAGCACCTTCGAGCGCAGCATAAACAGCCTTCTCGGCAGCTTGTTTCTTTCCATCAAGCATAGATTTGTTGATAAGTCTCTGGACTAAAATTGATTGATATTTACGATCTGGAGAAACTTTTCTCTGAAGAGATGTGGTAACTTTACGTGGCATTACTTATCTCCTTTCTTTGCACCATATTTAGAGCGACCTTGCTTGCGACCATCAACACCCTGAAGGTCTAAGGTTCCACGAACGATGTGATAGCGGACACCTGGAAGATCTGGAACACGACCACCACGTACAAGAACAACGGCGTGCTCCTGTAAGTTATGGCCTTCACCACCAATGTAAGCCCATACTTCCTGGCCATTTGTAAGACGGACACGAGCTACTTTACGAAGAGCTGAGTTTGGCTTCTTTGGTGTCTTTGTAGTAACCTTGATACAAACACCACGTTTCAGAGGTGCAGGCTGGTTGTAATAACGAGTCTTCAAGGTATTAACGATTGAGCCAAGAGCTGGTGCTTTTGACTTTTTTGCAGCCTTTTTTCTAGGCTTTCGGATCAACTGGTTAATAGTTGGCATTAAAATTTCCTCTTAAATTCTCTTATATTGTAATGTTTTTAGCTTCCTAATTGTACACTTTTTTAGAAAAATAAAAACACATAACTTGGATTGTACAGCAATAATCCAAGCTCGAAACTCTGTATATATTTTAGCACGGAAAAACCCCGGCGTCAATACCGGGGCTAGTCAAATACTTATTTATTAATTTCCAATTCCAACTCGTCGTTAATCGCGAAATATTGATCCATGTGGTCTTGAATCATTTTCTGATTCTCATAAAGATAAGATAGATATTCCATCGCTCTTTCCTCTGGTTCTCCATCAATTATTCCACTTTTAACCTTCATAACATTTTTCTCTAACTCTCTAACAAATGTTATTCTTTCAGCAATCAGTCTAATATATTGCTTCGCCTCATCAAGCCAATACACCGCGTTTTGATATCTCATTGAGTCGCTTTCTACATCGAAAGCTTTTAGCATGGCTAACTCGTCAACTCGTGTCTCAAATAATATAATAGCTTCTATTGCTTGACTTCTGAGTAGCTCCATATCTGGACGATCGAATAGCCGCCCTAAAAACGGATTGTAGCTCGAATACTTTATTAACGCCCACTCGTAGAGCCCTCGATAAAGGCATCTGTCTTTATCCGAGAAATCCAGCTCAATTTCATAATACGCGTAGGATAAATCTTTTGTATCACAAAGGCCACTAAAGCTATTCTCTTTTAGATGATGAATAAGATTCTTTGCTATTTCTCTCGCCATAATCACACCTCCCATAGAAAATGTCGAATATAATAATGAACATTACAATGTAACATACATATTATAGCATATAATTTTAAAAACACAAAAATCACCCTGATTCGGGTGATTTATGTAAGAGATATATCGATTATTATTTCTTCTCTTTTGGTGTCTTTGAGCGATTCATTAAACCTTCAATCGTAAGACGCACAACTGCCCAAGCAACGATATTCATCAAGCCTGCAACAAATGCAACTAGAGGGACGATTAAGACGCTTAGACCGAGAGCTTGATTGAATAATGCTAGAACACCTGCAATCGCAAATGACACAACGGACATTGCAAAATAGGTAATCTCAAGCAAAGTAAGCTCACGACGATCCTTATATAGCTTAATTAACTCTTTAATCATTTTGACTCCTAATTAGCCTTTATTTTTTCATTATACCACAGATAGTATAAAATGTCAACACTTATGCTATATTTTTAACAGAAGCCAAATGCAATACTAATCTTGTTTACTTTTCGTTTGCTTTGATCAAGAATTCAAGTGTTTTCTCGATTGTCATGCGATTCTTGATATCTTGGCGGATACGAGGATCTTTCAAGTTCTTTAGTGCTTCTGGCGATTTTTTGTAAACATCTTTCAGCTCGGCAATTTTCGCAGAAACCTCATCATCTGGCACAGTGATTTTTTCATCGCGTGCCAAGATCTGGAGAACAAGTGATGCTTTAACGCGTGCCTCGGCAACTTTCTTTGCTTCTTTCTCCCAATCTTCTTCTTTTTGACCAGTCTGTTTGAGATAATCTTCGAATTTTAGTCCTTGAGCAGCAGCATTTCGGGTAATGTCGTCGCGAATAAACTTCATCTGATCTTCAATCAAGATATCAGGAGCAGCAACTGTAGACTTCTTGACCAATGCTTCGACGAGCATATCCTTATATTTTTCTTCATTCTTATGGTCGTTTTGTGCGCCAAGATTCTTCTTGATATCTTCCTTAAGATCCTTGAGGGTCTTAAACGGGCCACATTTTTTAGCAAGTTCGTCGTCCATTTTTGGCTTAATTACTTCATTGATTTGCTTCAATAGAACCTCAAATACGACTTTCTTCCCAGCCAATTCCTTTGCATGATAATCCTTCGGGAAAGTGAGAGGGATATCAAATTTATCACCTGGTTCATGACCAACAATTCCGTCTTCGAATCCTGGAATAAACGCACCCGAACCTAGACCAAGAGTGTAATCCTTCGCGGTGCCACCATCAAATGGCTTTCCATCTTTCTTTCCAGTAAAATCAATGATAACTTCATCAGTCAACTGAGCAGGGCGTTTTGTGACTTTTTTCTCTGAATAAGCTGCTGCGATATTGTCTAGAACATCATTGATATCTTTGTCTGATACCTTTGTTTCTGGCTTCTTCACATCAAGCTTTTTGAAATCGCCAAGTTTTACGTCTGGCAAAATATCAGCCTTTGCAATGAATTCAACCGATTCGCCATTCACAATCTTCGTGACGTTCACCTCAGGGATGATGAGTGGGCTAATCTTATTACTGATAAATGCCTGTGGGACAGCTTCACGCACTGCAATATCAACAGCGTGCTGATTGATATCGTTTGGATCAAGGTGCTTTTCTGCCATATCAGCAGGCACTTTTCCCTTACGGAACCCAGGAATTTTTACTTCTTTTGCTAATCTTTCGATCGCTTTTTGGCGAGCAAGATCAAGCTCCTCTTTGCCGAGGACGACTTTTATTTCCACCTTAGTATCTGATATATTTTTTACAGTAGTCTTCATATCTGTTATTATAACACAGATATCTGTTGCATTTTCAAAATGACAGGGTTTTAATACTAAATGCACCGATTAATCTAATATTTTATTCAGATAAGAAGTGCGGATGTGTCTTACGATATCTTTTTCATCTGCGCCTAGCTTAATATCTGGATTAAAAATACCATTTGGATCAAAAATTCGTTTAATTTCGCTGTAAAGATTAATCTCTTCATCGGATAAATGCTCATTTGTAGCAATTGCCTTCATACGACCCTCTGGAGCACCACCAGTAATAGATCCACCATGTTCGCGTATCAGAGAATCAAAATCTTTTATAAATTTCAAAACAAATTGACGACCTTCAACGGTATTTAATTGAATATCTGGACGAACAGAATAATTAGAAGTGGAGAATGAACCAAATACTGGCAACTCCTGTTCATAGACCTCTTCCAGCGAGCGCAATTCAGTTAAGAAATTTGCGAGCTTATCTGATGGAACGTAAAAATTATCCATTAATGGAACACGTTCCCCACGCAAATCATCATTGAGAAAACTTCTAATCGCGGACTTTAGCCTTCGAAAATCATTTGTATTTTCAGCCGTTTCCATTACTGCCGCTGCGTTGTGAGGCAGCAAGCTGAGGCACTTTTTCATCTTCTTTGAAGCTTTCCTATATGGCTCATCGAAGCCTGCCCAAACGAAATATCCCTTATAGAATTTCGGTGCAAAAAGTGCAGGATCTTTTCCGTTATCCACTGCCGCCTTAAACATTCGCGCATCATAAAGATTCAATTCTTGCGGAATTAGTGGCATAATATCCTGAATGAAATCTTGAGCCGCACCAACTGACTCGAATGCTGCGACAAAGTGCGATACATCAGGCTGGAAGACTTCACAACGTAATATTGCTTCAGTAATAATTCCGAGACTGCCTTGTGAGCCATAAAAAATCGGTAATAGGTCGACACTTTTCGTCGCATCACGGATCACCTGTGTCACCATCTGATAGCCACTTGCATCTATCATACTGCGATTACTTAACTCTGAGATAAGTGCACTATTTTCATCAATCAAACGGTCTAATTCACGATATACTTCACCCTCAAAAGATGTAAGGCTAGTCTTGTGTGACAAGTGTGGACGCGATATTCGTGCAGTCTGAATCGGATCACCATCTGATAATATCGCTTCAATCTGATCTACATAATAATAAATTCCGTTGTATTTCCCGGCTGCATTATCGGTCACAAAATTCGAAATTAACGAACCAATTGTGTCAAGTGGATTCCCGAGAATTGGCAAAGTCAATCCGTAGAGAGCTAGCGCTGAATTTAACTGGCCAAGCGTTACACCAGCCTGAACGCGCACTAATCTCGATCTATCATCAATCTCTAGGATTTTATTCATGTGTTCCATCGACATAATAATCCCATCACAAAGATCCGCACCAGTCTTATCCAGCCCAGAACCTCGAACTGTAATAGGTAAATGAATGCTTTTGTTCGAAAGCTGATTGATAAATTTTACTGTTTTACAGATATCAGAAGTATTTTCTGGAATTACGACCATTTGCGGAGTGTATTTCAGTGCAGAATTATCGAAAGAGTACGCCTCCAGAATAGAAGCCGAATCAAAAACATTCCCGATGATATGCTGATTGAGATATTTTGCAATTTTATTTACCACTTCACCTCTTCTTTGATTCTTAATTATATTTTAACATAGGCGCTATCGCATCACAAGGTCATTTAGCTGCTTATTCGGATTCAATTTGCTTAAATCGATATATTTCTCATCGGTGTAACCTTCCAGCTCTCCCCTATCAGTATATTGCCAAAGTGTCCAATCGCCTTTAAAGCACCAAGTGATCGGAAAGTGGATACTCCTAATCCAATGCGGATATTCGGCGAAATCATCTTTCAAGAATCGATTATAAACGTCAAATTCAGCATAAATCATCGGCTTGACGTGATAATAATTTTCCAGGATATCGAGCATTTTCTTTAGTTCTTTTACAGCAAGCTCTTTTTCTGGTAATTTCTCCTTATACTTGCCATATATTTCAAAGTCAACGACTGGAACAAGCTTGCCGCTTAGATCTCCTACGGTTGTAATAAAATTCTCAGCCTGTGCGTCGCCATCACTATCAAACGAGAAAAAATGATATGCACCAAAATAAATATTCTCTTTTGCATTGTATTTTTTCGCTTTCTCCCAATTTTTTGCAAAATATTCATCAGAATAAGAGCTTCCTTCGGTCGCTTTGAAATAAGCGAATTTCACATTTTGGCTCACTAATCGATCTACATCGACATCACCTTGATAATGCGAAATGTCCACTCCGACTGTATCATTTTCCATTGATACAAACCATGGATTTATGGCAATATGATCATCTCTTACTAAAAAGAAAAAACTCGTCGCAGCTATTGCAAGCGCAATAAAGAAGATGAAAGCCATCACAATTCCGAGTTTTCTCCTCATCTTACCTCCATTTTTCTCATTATATCATAAGAATTATTGCGCAAAAACCAAAAAAAAACTCCCAAAGGGAGTACTTTATCTTGGTGCCCGAGACTGGACTCGAACCAGCACGCACGAGGCATATGCTCCTAAGGCATACGTGTATACCAATTTCACCACACGGGCAACGATGAAATTCCTACGAAGGTAGGATAATCG